>CAZVYA010000061.1:0-4434 GCA_964631225.1 uncultured Candidatus Saccharibacteria bacterium | reverse complement strand
GCCACCGTCTAGGGTTTATGAGTCCCTCGTTCTAACTCTTGAACTACACCGGCGAAGGGTCGAACATATGGAAAATACCACATTTTCTTATGTGAGCGAACGAGCTGGCGAAAGCCTGCAAGCAATGCTTACACCGGCTTACCCCGCCGAAGCTTTGTGCGAAGGCGGGCATGAATCTGACAATACTACGCTTGCGCGGGCAGTTCAACGATAAAGGTTGAACCCTTACCCCACTCTCGGCGCGGATGATGCCGCCATTGCCTCGCTCACTGCTTCGCAGACATTGCGGCGAGTACCGTGCGGAAGCGCGTGAGCGCACCAGGCAAGCGTTCGTAGACGTAATCGGCGAGCGTCTCATCGTAGGTGTGGACCGTGTAGTTGCGCAGTTTCGCGACATCGAGCCAGAATGGGTCGTCCTCAATCACGCCCTGCTTGAACGCCTCGCGGAAGCAGGTCTGCGGCGAGGTACACGAGGCGTTATGTGCCTCTTCGAGGAAGGCCTTGAGCGTCTTCCAGCAGAGCTCAAAGGCAATCTCGAATCGCTGGATGGCAGAGTCGCGGATGATTGGGTCCTTCGGGAGCTCTAGCACTTCGTCGAGCCGTGCGAGCGCTGTCTCGAAGTCTTCGCGCACGGATTCGAACTTCGTCATACGGCCGCTTCGAGCGGGACGCGCTCGCGCGCTACCTCGCGGAACTTCGCGGGGACACGTGCGAAGTCCACCACATCAATCGAGTAGAGCGTGTGCGCCTCCTCGAGCTCGCCCCTGATTGCCGCAAGCGTCTCATACGGCAGTGGTGCGGGGCCCTCGATGCCGATGTCGACGTCGGAGCGCGCGCGCGCGCGGCCGGTCGCGCGCGAACCGAAGAGGAAGACGCGATATGCGGGGTCGGGCACATGCTGGCGTACTACCGCAAGCGCGATCCGCTGCGCCTCTCCGAGACCTTGTTCACGATGGGGCTCGTACATGAGCACACTATACCACGCTCGCCGGTAATTCGACGATGAACGTCGAGCCCTGGTCCGGACCCTCGCTCTCGACACGGATGGTGCCGCCGTGGGCCTCGACAACGTTCTTGGCGATGAAGAGACCGTAGCCGGTCGAGTGGGCGTTCACCTTCTGCGATTCCTTGCCGTGGCCGCCCTCGGTGAAGAGGCGCGCCATGTCTTCTGCGCTCACGCCGACGCCGCTGTCCTTGACGGCAAATAGATACGTGCCGTTCTCTTTTTTGAGAGAGACTTCGACCGAGCCGGCAGGTGTATAGGCAATCGCGTTGTCGATGAGATTACGGAGCACATGGTCGGCTATCTGCACCTTGTCTCCGGTGAATGGGTAGGGTTGAGACTCGTCCGTGAAGAGTTCGAAGCCGAGCCTCTTCCCTTCTGCAGTGGGCCGCGCCTTCTCCACCGCCTCAATGACAAGCACTCTCAAGTCGAAGGGCGCCTTCGTATAGGTAATCGTGCCCTTCTTCTGATTCGCGGCGTTAAGGATATCGCTGACGCTCGTTACGCCGTCGCGCGTCTCCTTCAGGGCCTCCGCAACGAAGGGCTTGAGCCCATCGGGGAGCGTGCCGAAGTCGCCCTCGCCCAAAGCGGCGAAGGCACCTTCGGCTTTAGTCAGGAAGCCCTTGACCTCGTGTCCGATGAAGTGGATGAGGCCCTCCTGCCGCGCGTTCGCGCTAGAAAGCTCCTGTGTCCGTTCCGCAACCTTCTTCTCCAATCCTTGGCTGTACTCGAGAATTTCTTGCTGCGATTTTTTCAGTGCCTGTCCCATTTGATTGAAAGAGGTGGACAATTCGCCGATCTCATTCTTGCTTCGTGTTTTTATTTTATAATCAAAATTGCCCCTTGCGATCTCATGCGCTCCTAATGTTAATTCCTGTACAGGCTTGACTATACGCGCAACTTGCAGAATACCTATAATTGCTGCTACTAGGAGTATCAACGCACTGGCAGGGAGTAATCTCGTTGCAACATTGTTCTGCACGGAATCGGAGATTTTTATATTAAGCGTACCGGCCGCTTTCAGTATGACGGCTGCATCCGCGACAACTGCCATACTGAATCCTGTCTGTTTTAGTGGTGCGTAAGCGATAAACAATTCCCTTTCTCCACTGTGAATGCTCCCGAAGCCTTCTTCTCCATTGGTCATACCCTTGAGAAGAGTGGCGAACTCTGCGGATGTAGTGGTGGCAAGACTGGTCCGTACTTCTCCCACTTGCCGCGATCTACCGATGATGTCCTGATACGCCTTGTCAGGAAACGCAATTGTCTCCGCATTTTTATCTACCAAGAAAGCATAGGAGCCTTCTTCCGCAGGACGATATGCTGTAATGGTGTTGATGATATTGATAAGGAGGACGTCTGTTGCGGCAATTCCCACAAAACGGGATTTTGAATATATAGGTGCCGTGACGGTGATCAGGAGGCCTCGCCCTGCAACGTCGTCGTATAAGGGGGACCACACGACTTTTTTATCTGGATTTTCTGCTGGTGTCGCTGGTTTGTAATAAATGTCCGGTCTCGGATCATAATCGGGAGGGGCTAGACTGCCGAGAACTATGTTCGGGAAATAGCGTGTCACGCCTTTTGTATCAATCGTATATGCAGCAACGCTGTCCGGGCTGTTTTTCAAAAGATCAGGAACAAGAAAATCGAGATGTGCGCTTCGTTCAATACTGTGTTTTTCAGTTTCGTTCAAGTCAACAAAGGAAGGAATATGAACTGTCGATACATCTGATGCACTATTCAGATATCGACCATCCTTACGAGTAATGCGACTATCAA
Organism: uncultured Candidatus Saccharibacteria bacterium; assembly: GCA_964631225.1. GTDB lineage: Bacteria > Patescibacteriota > Minisyncoccia > Phycocordibacterales > Phycocordibacteraceae > C7867-001. The sequence continues at coordinate 1,649 of CAZVYA010000061.1, read as the reverse complement.
AGTGCCAGTATGTACTGTCCGTAAAGAGTTCTGGATTGCCATATACGCTTGCAGTAAACGAAGCGATAACATTTGTATTGTCTTTGATCTTTTCAAACAAAAGGTCTTGTTGCTGTGCCGCGGCCGTCGCTATCTGTGTAAGAAATGTTTGTGCTTGCGTCCGTAGTATGCCGCTACTTGCCCCAGAAGCGTCCCTCCCAGCAGTTTGTGTAGAAGAAATACCGATCGCTGCAGTAGCAATGATGGTGATTATGGTCAACCCAAGCATAAGAGCGAGGATTTCTTTCTTTAGACTCGTAGAGAACATAGGTGGTTGAGGATAGTACCTTCCAGTGTACTACCCATTTTGTCAAAAAATGATACTATGCACAGACTAGCACACACAATTTCTTTTCTTTGTATGCTCAAAAGTTTCTATAAAATGGCTCAAGAAACCATGTCCCATCGGGACCTCCGGGCTCTTCAGCTTGAAAAGTTGAGGTTGTCTGTGAAGTTCGCTGCCGAGCGGTCCCCCCTTTATAAAACAAAGTGTCTTCCAACTGACTTCGCATCTTTTGATGATTTCGCTAAGAATATACCATTTACCACAAAACAGGAGCTTCTAGAATGTGGTATCTGGGGCAATCTTTGCGTTCCGAAGGAGAATATAGCCGAGGTGCATTGTTCTTCAGGAACAAGTAACAAACCTGTGTATTCCTTTCTTACGCAGAAAGACATTCAAGAAGGGAGCGAGTACTTGGCGCGAACATGGTATATGCAGGGAATACGAGAGGAAAGTATTTTCACAATGTTCGCATCATACGGGCTTTTCTCAGCAGGACTTCTCAACCATTACGCTCTCCGACATATCGGAGCGTTTGTCATTCCGATGGGAAATGCTTCTGCGCTCAAAGCGCTTGAGGTCATGAGTGAATTTGGTTCTGATACGTGTGCCGCGGTGGCGAGTTATTACCCCTACTTTATTGCGGCGACCGAAAGGAGTGGTGCAAGCCTCAAAAATCTCGGTCTTAAACATTTAATTGCTGGCGGCGAACCCTTCTCCGAGAAACAGCGGCAATGTGTGGAAAAAGCATTTGGAGCAAACCTCTATGACCAATACGGTCTGTGCGAAATAAACACGGGGCTCGCAGGTGAGTGCATTGAGAAATCTGGCCTTCACATCCTTGCCGATTATGCGTATCCCGAAATAATCGACCTTGAGACGGGAGAGGTGTTAGAGGACGATAAAGAAGGAGAGCTCGTCCTCACCACATTTCACAAGGAAGCGTCTCCGCTTATACGGTATCGTACCGGAGATATTACGAGCATTAGTCATGCAGTCTGCGCGTGTGGGAGAACGATGCCGCGGATCGCGCGGACTCAACGCCGTGTTACCGACACGCTCTTTTATAAGGGATTGAAGATTGAGAAACCGTATATGGCTGATCTCCTTGAGGAATTGAGTGCGTATCTGAATCCCTATATCTGGCAAATGGAAGTAAGAACCGTTGCTGGGAGAGATGAGCTGTTGCTGAAGATCACCCCAAACAATAGCAGCAAAGAAGCCATGGACCATCTTTCTGATTACGTGCAAAAGAAATTGTCATTCAATGTGTCATTGGCGGCATTTGACCAAGAGGAATTATCTCGGTTGGGACATGGAAAACTTA
>CAZVYA010000060.1:486-4461 GCA_964631225.1 uncultured Candidatus Saccharibacteria bacterium | reverse complement strand
TCGCTCCTCCGGCGAGGCGCGGCGCCAGCGCGGCGCCGCCGCACCCCAGATCTGGCCTTCGACGAGACCGTTGGTTGCCGGCGGCGACGGCACGATCAGCGCGATGTCGTCGTCTGTATATTGTTCAAACTGTATGTGACAGTGCGCGTCAATATATCTAACTTGCATAAAAAGAGCGTAGCATAAAAAGATAACAGGCGACCGCGTTGGTCGCCTGCCGTACTATCTTCCAAGTAACAGTCCGACGCCGAGCGGCGCAGCCGCCAGAACTAGCTCCCACATCTTCTGCTGAGCCCCCAGACTCTTCGCGACCCTCGCGGCAGATACTGCCAACGCTACAGAAATCACGAGAAAAAACATTCCACCGAGTAAGCATCCGGCCGAGACATTCGCAGGCACGTTGCCGTAATTGATAGCCGCCAGTATGAAGAAGGTGAGCGAGACGAGACCGGATGCATTACCGATGCTGAGGTCGTACACAATATCCCTCTCTTGTTTCATCGCACCCATCGCGTGTAGCACCGTGAGCACAGTGATGCCTCCGAGCCCCACCATTACTGTCGCCTGCACTCCGACTTGCGTCACGTATGCCACTACAGCAACAACAGCCAGTAGCCCAACCTGACCGAGGAATATCATCGTATTCCACTTGCCCAATGTATGGCTCATCTCAATGTCCTCCGTTTAATCCGCAAAAATGCAGCCTCTAGCTCGGACTATACACGCTGAATTCTATTTGTCGAGTCGCGGGAAAAGATTTTCGGGTTTCTTATTTTCTCGCACCGCATTCTTTATCATTTCAGACGTACTAGGCATCGCGACGGCCAGATGTATCGCTACGCGGTACAGTTCGCGAACGAGATGTTCAATATCTCTACATGCAGTGTCCGCATCTGTCTTTATTTTCTTATACGGCTCGTTCGTGTTCATATATGCGTCGGCTGCCGAAATTTTAGCGAAAACAATATCCATCGCCTCGTTAAACTTAAACTCTTCTATTTTTTTTGAAAACTCTTCTGATATTTTTTCGTCTTCTTTTGTAATGGCAATTGGGTTCGAGAGATGTTCCTCGGCGAGCTTCATCACGCGCGCGACGAGATTGCCGAGGCCGTTCGCGAGATTAGCCGTGTACCATTCGTCAAGTCTCTCCCACGTGACGTCCGCATCTTCCATTGGGTGAATATGGCGCAAAAGAACATAGCGTGTAGCATCTGTACCGTATTTTTTCACAAGGTCATACGGACTGATAACGTTGCCGAGCGATTTACTCATCTTCTGTCCGCCACTCGTTATGAAGCCGTGATAAAAAACCGTGTCTGTCGTCTTAATGCCCGCGGACATTAGCATGGCCTGCCACATGAGCGACTGGAAGCGTACTTGGTCCTTCCCCGCCACCTGAAGTTTTTCGCCACCTTCCCAGAATTTTTTAAAGTTCCCATTGGCGTCCTCCGGCCAGCCGAGCGTTGAGATGTAGTCGGTGAGCGCGTCAAACCAGACATACATAACCTGCGAGTCATCGCCGGGGACCGAAATACCCCACGATAGACGCTTCCTCTCGCGCGAAATACTGAAATCTTCCAATCCGCCCTTAACGAAAGCGACGGCCTCTGTTCTACGCCAATCGGGGACAACAACATTCTGCTGTTCCAAATACGCGAGAAGCTGCTCCTGATATTTAGAGAATCTGAAAAAATAATTCTCTTCTGAAATCTGCTCGGGTACGAGATTCGAATGTACCGGGCATTTCCCATCAATCAATTCTTTTTCAGTCTTAAACGATTCACATCCAACACAGTAGAGGCCGGTATATTCTTTCTTATATATATCGCCCGTGGCGTCGCAGCGGCGCCACATCTCCTGCGCCGCGAGAATATGTTTCGGGTCGGTGGTGCGGATGAAAGCATTATTCGAGAGGCCGAGTGCCGCACCAAGTTTCTGAAATTCAGCCGCGTAGTGGTCCACGTACACCTGCACGTCCTGACCGGCTTCCTGTGCTGCGTCATATATCTTCTGTCCGTGTTCGTCCGTTCCGGTTGAAAAAAACACATCATCGCCGGCGAGACGCCAAGAACGCGCGAGCGCGTCAGCCTGTATGATCTCGAGCGCGAATCCGATATGCGGATCAGAATTCACATACGGAAGCGTTGTGGTTAGATAACGAACTCGCATATAAGGAATTATGCCCCGCGGCGCTTGCGCTTATCGAAGTCCGAGATGAATTCGAGCAAGACGGCCGAAACCGGCACAGAGAGCACGGCTCCGAGAAACCCCGCGAGCGTGTAGCCGGCGATAAGCGCCACTATAACGAGAAGGGGCGGGATGCCGACAATCTTCTTCACTATGAGCGGATAAATGAGATTGGATTCAAACTGGTTTACCACAACGTAGAGCCCCGCGACTATCGCCGCTATCGCCACGCCCCCGTCGGAGTATCCGACAATTACCGCGACTACTCCGGCTATTATGGAACCGAAGACGGGAATAATCTCAACCATCGCCGTAAAGACCGCGAGAAGAAGCGCGTACGGCACTCCTATGATTAAAAGCCCCAAATACACGAGAATCCCAACAATCACAGAAAGAAGTATCTGACCCTGCATCCAGAGTCCTATTTTCTTCTGCGCCCGCTTCCACAGGTCAACTGCATACTCTTCATATTTAACGGGCAAGACCAGACGAAGAAAGTCGTCAACACCGGTGTCCTGTAGTGCGAAGTAGAAGGACAGAACGATAACGAGCACGAGTGAGAAAATGCCTCCGAAGAATGTAATGACTAGCTGTAGCACGCTCCCCTCACTCGAGGTAAAGAGTGTCTGAAGCGAAATAAGCGTCTGTATGTAGGACTGCGTCTGGGACTGACTACTCACTACGGTACTCGCGCTGGAGATGTCAGACAGAGGGGCCGTAACGTTTATCGTCTCCAGATATCGCGGAGTTGCCGATAAAAAGCTAGCGGCATCGGTGATAATAGGCGGGAAGAAGAAATAAAGAATTACGAAGAGCGACCCGAAAACAAGGGCGTATACAAGAAGTGCCGAAATAAAACGCGGCACGCGATAACGAATGAAAAAAGCGACGCCGGGCTCTATTGCAGAGGCGATGATGATGGCGGTCAATACAAGAAGCGCGAGGTCGCGCAGGAGCCAGAGCAGATAGGCGCCGACAAGCACGAACAGCGTCGTCACAACCGTCCCCGCCGTAATAGAAATACGCATTTCCTTATCCATAGGGGCATCGTAACACACCACTCGCCGTACGTGCAGTACGTATTTTTACTCGATAGCAGAGCGGAGGCGGGAGGCGACTTCGGAGACGGTGAGGCGTTCTTGCTCGCCAGAGTCGCGGTGGCGTAGAGTGACAGTGTCTTTTAGTTCTGGTTTTTCTCCTAACGTATCAAAATCTATCGTGACGCAGAAGGGCGTGCCGATTTCGTCTTGTCGGCGATAGCGCTTACCGATATTGCCGTTGTCGTCCCACGCGATAGCTGGATGCACTTTCTTCAATTCTGCGCGCACTTCCCTCGCCTTCGCGACGAGCTCGGGTTTATTTTTCAACAGTGGCGATACCATGGCTTTAATCGGCGCAATCTTCGGCGCGAGCGCGAGATACGTGCGCACTTCTCCACCCATATCGTCTTCTCTGTATGCGCTCGTGAGTATGGCGAGAATTGTGCGGTCGACGCCAAGCGACGGTTCTATGACGTGTGGTATAAATTTCTCTTTTGTTTCTTCGTCCAAGTATGCGAGCTCAGTACCTGATGCATTCGCGTGGGCCGACAGGTCGAAGTCCGTTCGATACGCGAGACCCCAGAGCTCTCTGCGTCCGAATGGATAATCAAATTCAAAATCTATCGTTCTCTTAGAATAGTGCGCCCTGTCTCCGTCTTGAACTTCAAGTTCATGCACTGAAGTCTGCGGCAAACCGACTGCCTCAGCGAATAGATGCATGAGCTTTCGCCATTCTTCAAACGCTTGT
>CAZVYA010000060.1:0-476 GCA_964631225.1 uncultured Candidatus Saccharibacteria bacterium | reverse complement strand
CGGGCTTCACGAAATATTCCACCTCCATCTGCGAAAGCTCGCGCAGGCGGAATATGAAATCGCGCGGCGCTATCTCATTCCTAAATGCCTTCCCCACCTGCGCGATGCCGAAGGGCATCTTCGGATGCAGTGCATCAACGACATTTTTGTAGTTGGTGAAGATTCCACCGGCCGTCTCCGGCCGCATATATACCGTGGACACCTCTTCTCCTGCACCTACGGAGGTTTTAAACATTGTGTTGAACATCTTCCCGTCCGCGAGAGGATCGGCAAACGTCTGCACATGTCCGCTCGCCTCCCAAACCTTTGGATTCATCAGTATCGTGGCGTCTACGCCGAACATATCGTCTCGGTCGTCGCGGAACATTGCTAGCCATAGACGCTCTACATTCTCCTTCAGTGCAACACCGTATGGGCCGTAATCGTAGGTGCCGGCCAGCCCGCCGTATATCTCTGAACCGGGGAATATGAACCCG
>CAZVYA010000059.1:0-4465 GCA_964631225.1 uncultured Candidatus Saccharibacteria bacterium | reverse complement strand
GCCGTACCCGCGTTGCCTTTGAGCTTGCGCGGTTAGGATGTTTACTCCGAGCTTCGCCGAACCATACAGCGGTGTATTGCCATGTGGTCTGATGCTGCTGACGAGTTTGCTGAATTCGGAGCGATTTGCGGGCCCCGTGCCCAGCTTTAACCACTCCGTTATTCCGCCTACATCAGCGTCCTCAAACACCACAAGACCAAGGTTCGCCGACTCTGGTAGAGACCGGCCAAACTTGATTGCTCCCGCCTTGGCTGTTTCCATGCGTGCTTTATTTCCAGTCCCGCATGACTTGTCGCCCATAGAGCCGCTGGCGTCCATAACGAACACCCAGTTATCCGCCAACAAGTTGGCGGCAACGGGCATGTTCGCCGGAGCCGGCGGCGGCCACGAGGCAGAGGTTACACCGGAAGGAGCCGGAGAACTTGGCTGCTGCAATTCATCACAGCTGGTTATAAGGCCGGCGGCGAGAATCGCCGCGAAGAGAATTGTAAGGAATCGATTCATGTTCGTCCCCTTACTTCTTCGCGCCAAGTGCTTCGAACTGCGACGACTCGGCTTCCACCGACACGACGCGGAACACGACACGACGCATTGCCGCCCACTCCTCCTTGGAGTGAGGATAGCAATTCATCGTTATGTCGCCGTCCCGATCGAACGTACAGCCCGGAACATTGGGCTTCATGAACCCGTATCCAATAGCTGTGAATTGATTCGGGTCGATGGTGATTTTCTTGCTGTTTGCGTAGCCGCGAAGTGAGTCTAGTACGGCATTCGCGCGCTGTAAGGTAAGATTTTTTGCGCTTTGCCTCATATCGGAAAGTTCCCTCGGCGTTGCAGCCGAGTTATTCTTCCTCTTGAGGTATTCCTGTGTATCGGCATGCCCCTCGATTGTGAGGAGCGCACCGCCATAGGTTGACGTGAGTTGAACGACCTTGTCGAACTCGGCGCCGTATAGGTCTGCCGCGAAGGACTGCTGGTTCGGTTTGAAACGGATCTCGAATGAGAACAGCGTTCCCTCCATAACCTTGTCCCTCTGCTGACGATCCCGTACAACCGCATCGACTACGGCCTTGCTGAAGCGCGAGGCTTCAACGCCGCTCTTGTCGACGATTCCTTCTCCCAGCTTCTCATAATCGAGCTCGGCCGGTACGAATGATACGGGCTTGCTGATCATCTTCAAGCCCATGGCGCCAAACGCCGAACTGGTTTCAGCAGCGAGCACACCGAGCCGACGCGGGAAGTTGTTATCGGCAAAAAAGGAAACGTTCCCTTTCCACCCAACGGACCTCGCGTCGCCCCACATGCCGGCCGCGTCGTCGACGGAGCTGGCGGAGTCGAGCAGCATCTTGGCAGAGGCAGTGAGCCAAGCGCCGTATGCCGCTTTCGCCTTATCTTTGCCGGCGACCAGATTGGCAGCGGCTTCGTATCCGAGCATCTGCCCGTGCACGAAGTTGTCCACCACCTGGCGATTGGCGTCGAAGAAGTCCTTACGGACGACGTAGACGTCGGCGATGATCTTGTTAGCGGTCTTGGTCGAGAACATCGACCAGGAACCCTTCACGCGACCTTCGCCCTTGCCCTCGGTCAGTGCCGCTGCGTCTGGGCTGATGACAAACACCGCGTCGACGGACTTGTCCTCGCGCAGAGCCCTTGCGGGGTATACGGAGTTCTTGTCCTTCGGATTTTCGGTGATGTCCCGAGTCCATTTGATTTTGACGTTTCCGGGGCAACCGGCGTCCTTCAGAACCGTGGTTAAGAGGTCCACGTGCGGGCCGGAGGCCTGCAATGCAACCGTCTTGCCACAGAGATCCTTCGGGGTCTTGATGTAATCGCGAACCACGAGAACGTCTCCTCCCTCGGACCATGTCAGTTGGTTGATAACCACCGGCTTGGTCCGCGGATCGGCATTGATAGCGTCATTCGCCAGGGCGATCATGCCGACCGTTCCGCGAAGAAAGGGTGTCCTGCAGGCGAGATAATCCGCGACCTGCTGAGGGAACCGATCTTCGCGGTACAGCTTCAGAGCGAGCCCCTTCTTGTCGAAGATGCTGCCCTTGGCCGTGGTCTCGGCATTGCCGTTGGCATAGATTGTCACCATGTCGCCGCCCCATGCGATGAGTGGGACGCGCAGTTCACCACGGATTGCTCCGCATGCCTGCACGCTCTGCTTCACCAGCTGTGACAGCGGTTTTGCGTCGACGTAGTCGACTGCTTGTGCGGCGCCATAACCGAGGGACAATGCCCCCAGCATAGAGCCTATAACAAGGCTTTTCCTTCTATTCATTTGTCGAGGTTCGTTCCAGTACCAAAATGAACCGGGGAAATCCCCTCAAGTCCATGGCGGATGCCAAAACGACCTTAGCACATGTGTTATTTCTTGTCAATAGATACAATTACGCAAAGAAAAAGGGCGTTGTATATATGTACGAATTAGATAAATCGTGTGCCGATAGGCTTGTCCGCGAGTAGGTCTGTGAGAACATTTTTACGCTTACCGTTGGCGATAGAGACTGCGATGCCTCGCTTCGCGAGCTTGCGCGCGATGCGATACTTGGTGAGCATTCCGCCGCGACCGAATGTGTTTGTCGTGGGCGAGATAGAGGCCTCTACTCGCACTGCGTTGTCGCGGTGTATCTCGGGAATCACTTTTTTGTTCTGGTTCAGCACGCCGTCCGTGTTAGTTAGGATAATCACCGTGTCGACATCGAGCTGTGAGGCTACCAGCCCCGCGAGTTCGTCGTTGTCGGTGAATAAGAGCTCAGTGGTTGCAGTGACATCGTTCTCGTTCACGATTGGTACGACGCCACTCGCCAGTAGTGCCTTAAAACAGTTCTTCATATTGAGATAATGCACTCGGTCTCTGAAATCTTCTTTGGTCACAAGCACCTGCGCGCAGAGAATCTTCTGTTTTTCAAATAATGCGGAGTAGATGCTCATAAGCTTCACCTGTCCCACAGCGGCGTGCACCTGTTTCTCCGGAACACTCTCTTTCTTCAGCCGTAAAAGGCTGCGGCCGGCGCCAACCGCGCCTGATGTGATGAGAATTATTTCGATACCCTTCTTCCTCGCCTGCGTGATTTGTCCGACCAAGTGCCGCATGAGCGTAGTATCGAGTCTGCCGTCGTCGCGCGTGATTACCTTCGTGCCAATTTTAATAACGACTCGTTTCATGTGTTTCTTATTCTACACGTAAACAAAAAGGCGTGCCTCTGCACGCCACGCCCTCATTTTGAGCCATTATCGGATTTTTTGAAAAATACATCTCGAAACGCCTTCTGGGCGGCCAGACAAGCGCGCAGTTTGAGAAGCCTTTGTTCGTATCCCGGCTGATAGAGTTCACCATAGTGACAGCACCCGGTGAGTTTCGCTATCTCTTCGTTGAGAATGTCTTCATCTGCATGTATGAGGACGTTTGCTTTTACATAATCCCCATTGAATACATTGGCTGGGAAGTCCATTTTAATCTCCTTTCAAGTCTTGACGGTCTGCGTAGACCTTACAACAAATAAATCCTATTGCAACACTGCTTTTATGCGGCGAACGCCGGCTGAAGACGCTTCTTCCTTCAGTATCTTGAACTTGGCGGTTTCACCGCCAAGTTCGCTGGTGTTGGCGACATGCGGGCCACCACAGAATTCTATAGAAAAGGCGCTGTCTAAGGGACCGACTGAATAGACCGATACCGTATCTGGGTAGGTCGCACCGAATTCATGCTCGGCGTGGAGCTTCTCAGCATCTTCTCTCTTCATATCGGTACGAATGACCGGCAGATTTTCTGCAATTTTCTCGTTCACTATCTTCTCTACTTCTTTTTTTTGTTCATCAGTCATTTTCTGACCATATGAAAAATCAATACGAAGTCTTTCACTTGTTATGTTACTCCCCCTCTGGTGCACGTCGGGACCAAGTACCATCTGGAGTGCCTTGAGAAGCAGGTGGTGTGCCGTGTGATATTTAATAGTCTGTTCTGCGTGATCGGCGAGACCGCCAGCGAACTTCTGCGCCGCTCCCGCGCGTGAGAGTGCCTGATGCTCTTGCATCTTTGTCTGTACGGCATCCATATCAAGCACGATTCCCTTCTCTCTCGCAATCTCTTCGGTCAGCTCCACGGGGAATCCATACGTAGTGAAGAGCATAAAAGCATCAATATTGTCGCCCATCTTCTCCAGCACGTGCTGGCCCTGCGTTAGCGTCTTTCTGAATTGCGTTTCTTCAGCGTTAAATTCGTTCTCGTGTCCTCCTGCAACCTTTCCGAGTATTGCTTCTTTAATGCCAAGTTTGTCGGCTTCACGAATAGATCGACGGATAAGACGCCGCAGAATGTATCCTTGTTCTGTATTAGAAGGGCGAATTCCTGCATCAAACATGACCGAAGCCGCTCGAGTATGGTCTAAAATTACCCTGAACGACCTCTGTAGCAAGGCCTCGCCTTGATATTTTTTCCCTGAATACTTTTCTAACACTG
>CAZVYA010000058.1:0-4571 GCA_964631225.1 uncultured Candidatus Saccharibacteria bacterium | reverse complement strand
TCGTTTCCGGATTGCCGAACATAACGCCTATCTGCATGCGGATCTGATTGATGAAAATCACGATTGTCTTGCTTCGTGAGACAATTGCCGTGAGCTTACGAAGAGCTTGGCTCATAAGGCGCGCCTGCTTGCCTACGTGCTGTTGGCCCATTTCTCCCTCAATTTCGTCTTTAGGCGTGAGTGCCGCGACAGAGTCTATTACTATTATGTCCACGTTACCGCTCCGCACGAGGCTCTCGACAATATCGAGCGCCTGCTCTCCGGTGTCAGGTTGAGAGATAAGAAGCTCCTGCAGCTTCACGCCGATACGGCGCGCGTACTCGGGGTCGAGCGCATGCTCGGCGTCGACGAATGCCGCGATGCCCCCGGCCCTCTGTGCTTCGGCTACGGCATGAAGAGCGAGAGTCGTCTTACCTGAAGATTCCGGCCCGAAGATTTCTATTATGCGTCCACGCGGGAGTCCGCCAACTCCGAGAGCCGCGTCTAATCCTATTGAGCCTGTCTGCACAACGGGGATCTTCTGTGGCGCACCTGCTCCGAAGGTTGTTATGGATTCGTCGCCGAACTTCGTGCGGATCTCTTTCAGCGCTTGGTCTATGGACTTTTGTCTCTCACTCTTATCGGTACTCGCTACGGTAAGAGTTTTTAAGATTTTTTCTTTTTTTGGTTTTCCGAATGCCATGGTGTTAATGATTATGGTACAAAAATGTTGCGTGTAGCTGTCACCGTCCTGCCGAATCGGTCAGTGGCGATAAATGTAAGTATAGAGCCTCCGCGCGGGAACGAAAGGGTTGACGAGAAGCCGCCGTTCTGGTCATGGAGAAGCGGTGCACCGTTTAACGTGAGCGATGAAGCGCGTGGTGCGCGGCCCTGTATACTCACGACTCCCTCCGGATAAGTCGTGTTATTGACCGGAGAGTCGATATGTAGAGACGGTCCGGCTATAAGCGGCCATGCCTCGATGAGGCCGTAGCCGACGAGAATAAGAAGAATCGCCCCGATAAGATATCGAATCATTGTGCGTACTAGAATAAGTCTTCTTCTGCGGTATCCACAATTGGGGTGTTACCGAGCGCCGGCGTTGCGCGGGTTAGAACCTCGCGCGGCTTGGAGCCGTCGGCCGGACCGATGATGCCGCGCTCCTCCAGCACATCCATAAGCCGCGCCGCGCGCGAATAACCTATCTTCAATTTCCGCTGCAGATAGGATGTTGACGCGCGGCCGGCGGCCTCGACCGCCGCACGGGCGTCCGCGTAAAGGTCGTCGTCAATCTCATCGTCTCCGAAGTCTCCGTTCGCGAGCCCGATAACGTCGTTCGGTTCGATACTTGTGGCGTTACCGCCGAGGTCGATGCTGGAGAGGTCGCCTGCGTTATGGCTCTTGATATAACTCACAACCTTTTTCACTTCGCTCTCGCTGATAAAGGCCGTCTGAATGCGCACAGGCTTGCCCATGTCACTGCTCTGGTAGAGCATATCGCCCGCTCCGAGTAGTGTCTCCGCGCCGGAGCCGTCCAAGATGGTTCGCGAATCTATCTGCGAGGCGACCTGTAGCGCCATTCTAGTGGGCACATTCGCCTTGATGAGGCCGGTGATAACGTTTACCGACGGGCGTTGAGTAGATAGGACTAAGTGGATGCCGACCGCGCGCGACATCTGTGCGAGGCGGACGATAGAGGCTTCCAGCTCTCGAGGGAAGCTATGCATGATGTCCGCGAGCTCATCTATTACGATTACGATATACGGGAGAGCCTCAGGCATATCCTCAAGTTTTTTCGCCTTCGCGGGCTCGAAGATTGTTGTGTGATATGAACCGATATCGCGCACGTGCTCGGCCTCCAGAATATTGTAACGGCGTTCCATCTCCTTGGCCGCCCATTTAAGAGATAAGATAGTTTTTTTCGGGTCGGTGATAACCGGAGTGAGCAGATGCGGTATGCCGTTATAAGCGGTGAGCTCCACGCGCTTCGGGTCGATCATAATAAAACGGAGTTGATTGGGGCCGTTTCGATAAAGCAGGGAAGTGATGAGAGCATGTATGGCCACCGATTTCCCGCTTCCTGTAGCGCCGGCGACAAGCGCATGCGGCATCTTAGAAATATTTACATAGTGCGGAGTGCCGGTGATGTCGCGGCCGAGCGCGGCGAGTAAGGGCTTCGTACTCTGCGACCATTCCGGCGCTGAGAGTAGTCCGCCTAGACCGACCATCGCTTTCGTCGTATTCGGCACCTCGATCCCCACGAGCGACTTGCCGGGGATTGGCGCTTCGATGCGCACAGGGTGTGCCGCCAGAGCAAGCTCAAGATTATTGGCAAGCGAAACGATTTTTGAAAGGCGCACGCCTTCGGCCGGCTTCACAGCGTAACGCGTAACAGTTGGACCGACAGATACCTCGTCCATTTCTAGATGTATGCCGAAGTTTTGGAAGGTGCGTTTTATAATATTCGCGTTCGCCTTAATATCGCCCACACCCGGCTTACCGCGGTCCGCGCCGAGAATAGATAGGGGAGGTGCCTCGTATTCGGCGTCAAAATTAGCGATGCCAGCACCAACACGCGAACCTGCCGCGTGGTTGAAGACCGTCACGGTCGGTTCGTGTTCCTCTTGTTCGGTATCGACGTCTGATTCGTCTGACTCTCGTTCGTCGTCGGTGTTTGGTATTCCGACGATGTCATCAAACTCCTCGGTAAGTTCCTCGTCATATTGCCCACGGCGCCGACGTAGACGATTCCAAAGAGATAGAACATTTTCGCTAAGAAGAGAAACAAGCTCCTCTATATCGGTCACGATAGCGATGCCAACCGCTATCGTAGCCAATAATAGGACTAGCGCCCCGCCGAAGCCGAAGAATCCGGCGAGCATACCACCTGCCCAAGAACCGGCTCTACCGCCGAACTCCGCATCTGGGAACAGTCCGGCGAAAGCTAGAACAGAGGCGAGGACCAGAGCGACTCCGGAGGTTGTCAGATAGTCAATCGTCGGACGACCGAAACCTGCATATAGACCGACGAAGATGAGGGCCAGAGGTAGAACGAACGCCCCGATGCCGATGACGGCATAACTCGCGGTGAACACGGTAGCGCCAACTGGGCCGGCGCCGCCGAAGACCGCGAGACCCAGCAGGACGCCTGCGGCTATAAGAACAATCGCCGAGGCGTAGCGAATAAGAGCGTCGTATTCTTTCACGTTCTCATCACGCACACGCCCCCCTCGTGTGCCGTTACCGTTTCTGCGACTCATAATAAGTACATTGTAACATCAGAGGACAATCATGGCTCGTGAAGTTGAGGACAAAGAACTTGCGTCCTAGTGTATAGGACATATACTACCGGTATTAGCGTATGGAAAAAGGACAAAATATAGGACAAAGTACCGAGGTCAGGAAAGTTCCTGCGGGAGACAGACGTGAACACACAGAAGACTTTGTCCTAGAGAAAAACATATTTGTAAACATATTTGAAAAGGACATACGCAGAGTATTTATCTATAAAAAGGCTGAACGGCTCGCGAAGGCAATACATCTTATCGTGCCGGCATTCAGCGAGTCCGTGTCCTTAAAGAACCGTATTGACGCTATAGCTATCGGTCTAATAGACGCGGCAATGCTCTCGCCGAGCACCGGCAGAGGAGCACTTTCCAGAGAGTTGTTAGCCCTCTCTAGCGTGCTCTCCATAGCGCGCACGAGCGGCACTCTTTCCTCTATGAATGCAGACCTTATCGCTAGAGAAGCCCACCTCTTATTGCATGAAGTCGCAGCTTACGAAGAGCCGAGACTTTCCTTCGACGAGACCCCGACTCTCTCCACCATAGCGAAGAGCGCCTTACTGCGAAGCGCACCAGCTGGGAACGTAAGACAGGCGCAAAAAAGAGCTCCGACCAACCATGGTAATAAAGGACATCTAAAGGACATATCGGACAATAGTGTAAAGGACAGAAGTAATGCCGTCTTGTCCGTTATAAAAAACAAAGGAACGGCCAGTATAAAGGACATTTCGACGTTAGTTCGAGGAGTTTCCGAGAAGACAATTCAGAGGGAACTGGCGGCTCTTATCGGCGCTGGTGTCGTTCTTAAGCACGGTGAGCGCCGCTGGAGCACCTACTCTCTAGTCTTGGACAAGTAACCTCTAGCCGGCCAACCGAGTTATAAGTTTTGACTTCATAAAGCATTCTTGCTAGGATTCTCTCTGTGATAGCAACTGGGGCATAAAAGACGTAAAAAGGCCGAATTTCGGTCTATTTTCCGTTTTCTTGTTCCGGCAGTTATCCACACACCGCTGTCGAGAAATACTTGCATCAGCTATATACTGATGGAGTCCTCACGAGGACTTACCAATCGTTCTCGACGGGGGCGTACTTTGATAACTGAATAGTCCCGACTTAATTGGAGGGACATCAACCCTTGCCAACTAACCCATGGCGTACTGGTCGATGCCGTACGCTGTGGGGTAGTGTGAAATTGAAAGTGCTTTGTGCACGTGCTCATCAACCCAAACTTAAATTACTATGTGCGCTTAAATTCTTAACAATTGTTATGCAAACGGTAACTACAAAAGCGATCGCAAAGGTCGCAGC
>CAZVYA010000057.1:0-4597 GCA_964631225.1 uncultured Candidatus Saccharibacteria bacterium | reverse complement strand
GACTCTTGCCGGGCACTGATATGTTGCTAAGGAACTCGAGCGACACGAAGTCCGGAGTCGGCGTGAGCGAATACAGGCGGGCGGCGTTTATGGCTGGAAACGGCTCATAGTAAAAAACAAAATAGAGGGCCAAGAGCACAGGGATTTGAATAAGAACAGTCAGAATGCTCGCAAACGGGTTTACACGCGCCTCTTTGTAGAGAGAGAGCGTCTCTAGCGCTTCTTTTTCCTTATCTCCTTTGTGCTTTTCTTTAAGTTCCTTAATCTTCGGCTCCAGTGTCTTCATCGCTCGCTGTGTGCGCGCCGCCGAGAGAGAGAATGGGAGAAGTATCAGCCTGATGGCGACCGTAACCAGAATAACGGCGACCCCAACGTCTCCTCCGGGGATGAAAGAGACGAGCGCGACAAGCGCGTTATATATCGGATTATAAAAAACTGCGTTAAAGAATGCGGATATCACGAAAGTAGTTTTATTAGTTCTTTGTGTAAGTCATCATACTCTATTTCGAGCACTGATGCCCGCGGATACAGTATAACCGCGTAATTCGGCTCTATCTTACCGAGAGCGCCTAGCACGCGACGCTTGATGCGGTGGCGAGTAACAGAGAGGGGCGCTGTTTTTTTTGATACAACAACAGCATACGATGGGGTCATGTGTGAACCTTTTTGAACAACCGCACTGAAGTTCGGAGAAGATAGGCGGCGACCTCCTTTAATCGCATTTGGGAACTCCGTGCGCGAAAGCCTTTTTCGACGCGGAAACACGGCGTTTTATGAAGCTAGGCGCTTACGTCCTATCCGTCGGCGCTTCTGCACGATTTTACGTCCGGACGCGGTTTTACTGCGCGATAGGAAACCGTGGGTCTTCGCGCGCTTCCTCTTCTTCGGTTGATACGTCATTTTTGCCATGAAAATTGAAAGATTAGGTTATGCACATGATACTAACAGGTTCTCCACGAAACGCCACAGGTGCCTTGTCTTCCGAGTAAGGGTATACTCCGAGGAACTATGGATAAAGGAAACGCTCGAGAGTTGTGGGAATACGTACTGACACAGATTGAGCTTTCTGTTTCTTCCGCAAACTTTAATACATGGTTTCGTAATAGTTTCATAGTAAAAATCGGAGAAGATGGGGTTGTTTACATTGGTGTTCCCAGCCAATTTTTCAAAGATTGGTATCTTAAAAAATTTCACACCCTTTTATTGAAGATAGTGCGCGACGTTTCCTACGAATTTAGAAACATAGAATATCTTATTGTGAAGGAAAACCACAAAAGAGGCCAAAAACGTTGTGAGGAACGCGCTTGAGCTACCTTTGGAGGATTTTTACATCAACAAGAGCGACAACCTTAACCCTCGATACACGTTTGATACGTTTGTTATCGGATCTTTTAATAACTTGGCATATGCCGCGGCACAAGCGGCGCTTGCACGCCCAGGCATTACATACAATCCTCTTTTTATTTATGGTGATACCGGGCGAGGGAAGACTCATCTTATTCAGGCCATTGGGAATCAGTTTAAAAAACAGTATCCGGGACGAAAAGTTTTCTATCTTACGTCTGAAAAATTCGTTGTTGATTACACTGACTCTGTGCAGGCCGGCACCGCCAACAGATTCAAGGATAAGTATCGTCATTACGATCTCTTAATTATGGACGACGTTCAGTTTCTTTCAAAAAAAGAAAAGAGCGAGGAAGAGTTGTTCCATCTTTTTAATGCACTCCACGACACTAACAAACAAATTGTTTTTTCTTCTGACCGCTCGCCGGTTGCTATTCCTGATATTGCCGAAAGATTGAAGGGTCGCCTGTCGAGCGGAATGGCGGTTGATATCGGTGAACCTGACCCGGAGTCTCGTATGGCTATTGTGAAGAAGAAGGCTGCATCTCACGGCATTCTCCTTTCAGACGAGGTTGTAGAGTATGTGGCCACTTCTTTGTCCGGCTCTATCAGGGAGCTTGAGGGGATGGTAAATAGTATTATTTGCCATGCTCAAGTGAAAGGAACTTCTCCTGATATAGCGGAGGTTCGACAATCATTAAGATCTTTCACTCGACCACAAAAGAATATATCCGTAAAGAATGTTGTTGATAAGGTCGCGGAGTATTATGGTATTGATGAGGATAGTATTTATGAAAAAACAAGAAGGAGAGAGGTTGTACGGCCTAGACAGGTAATTATGTATTTACTCCGAGAGGATTTTAGTATTTCGTACCCAACAATTGGAACAAAACTTGGTGGTCGAGACCACACGACGGTTATCCACTCTTGTGAGAAAATAAAGAGAGAGGTTCTTGTGGATACAGAGCTTTCTAAGGAAATTCAAAACATTAGAACTCTTCTCGTATGACTAAACTAGCTTGTTTATCCACTCATTCTTTTTTTTCTTCATATGAGTATGTTGTGTGTTTATATGCTTTTTATTGCGTTATCCAGTTATCAACAGTCCTAATAAGAATCGTATGAATATTTCAATTGAAAAAAAAGAGTTTTCAGAGGCCGTATATACGGTCGCACGTTTCGCTGAACGAAAGAACTCAACTCTCCCAGCACTTTCATCGGTTCTTATTTTAGTAGGAGATGACGGTATAAAAATGAGAGCAACAAACCTAGAGACAGGAATAGATCTAAAACTAACAGGGGACATTAAATCACAAGGGGTTGTTGCTATACCGGCCGTTGTATTACAACAAGTAGCTGGAACTCTTTCTAACGAAGGAAGAATAATTCTTGAACACAACGGGGACATCGTCTCAATAACAAGCGGGACCGGCAAAAGCTCTATAAAAACAGTTCCATACGACGACTTTCCCTCGATTCCTTTTCCTGAAAACCCAAAAAACAGAATTATCCTGCCCGGAATTCTACTTAAAAACCTTTTCACATCCATAGCATCCTGTGCTTCGTCTTCAACAGTTCGTCCAGAACTAGCAAGCCTATATTTATCTATAGAAGGAAGCGTTCTTACTGCAGTCGCGACGGACTCTTTCCGTCTTGCAGAAAAGAAAGTTCCACTATCAAACAAAGGAACGCAAGGGAAATTTCTCATTCCGGCAAAGAATGCAATGGAAATAGCACAAGCACTTCCAGACGAGGATATTATAATGTCGTTTGATGATAATCATTGTGCTTTTGTCGGAAACAGAGGAATGCTCGTGTCCAGACTTACTAATGCAACGTATCCTGACTACCGACAAATAATTCCAAAAGAATCAATTGTTGAGGCGATCATATTAAGAAAAGATTTTGAAAACTCATTAAAACGAACAACAATATTTTCAGATTCTTTCCAAAAAATTCGCATAAGCTTCGAACCGAAGAAAAAAAGCGTTTCGTTTTTCGCGAAAAATGCAGACATAGGAGAATCTTCAGAAACGCTCAAAGCCCAAGTCTCGGGGAACCCGTTGGATGTTTCATTCAACTATCGATATCTGTCAGCAGCCCTTTCTCTTACAACAGCAGAAAGCGTTTCTCTTACAGCAGCGGGAATAGGCAGGCCCCTAATAATAAGAGGAGTTGGAGACACCTCTCTTTTGTACTTAGTCTCTCCAATGAATCAATAAAAAACTAGAAGGCAGACGAGGTTGTGGCGTATGAAAGAGGAACCGGTAACATAACACCCCCAACGAACATTTCCGGATGAGAAGAGTACCACGCAGACACTCCATACTCCCAATAAGGGAATTGAGGGTCTTTAGAGGGGTCGGCAGGAGAAGCCCCTCTAGGGTTATTTTTATCAGTCCAATACAAAAGACTGTGAGGAACGATGGCACCACTACTGTCAGGAACATACCAGTTCCCCTGAAGCATAGGAGGAACAGTATTCGGAATTAGGTTTGGCTCACCAAAATACTTTTTAGGATATTTTGACAACGCATACGACATTGCCTCATGCCACATTGGTGCTGCGATAAAACCGGCGATAGACTTTACCATCGGAGAGTTGTCGTTATTGCCGACCCACACCCCAACAGCGACAGAAGGGGTGTATCCGATAACCCACGCATCGCGCGTGTCGTCCGTAGTTCCGGTCTTAACAGCCACATCATATCCGCGGAACGAAAGAGGGGAATTTAACGGGTACTCAGGCAGTCGCGCCGGAGCATCTGACAACATAGCACTCATGTCACGGGCTATATCTTCCGGCAACACTCTTGAAGACTGCGGGGAGTACTGAAGAAGAACATTACCGCTAGCGTCATTTACCTCCAGAATACCCGTAGGAGTGTTTAATACTCCGTCGTTCGCAAAAACTGCGTATGCACCGGTAAGGTCCAGAAGCCTGACCTCACCTCCACCGAGCACCAATGTGAGCCCGTATTGATTTGGGTCGCCAAGAGTGTTGAGTCCGAAGGACTTCGCTAGATTTATCGCGTTCTGTATCCCGACAAGATACAAGGTCTTTATGGCCGGAATGTTGATCGATTGTGCAAGGGCGGTTTCAAACGTCATTGGGCCGCGGAACTTCCCGTCATAGTCCATCGGTGCGTAACAAGGAGGCTCGTTGTTAAGAACATCATAAGGCTGACACTTTGTAGAGAACTGAGTCGGCACATCAAAGATAACGGTATTTCTGGTAGATCCGCGCAAAAGG
>CAZVYA010000056.1:0-4614 GCA_964631225.1 uncultured Candidatus Saccharibacteria bacterium | reverse complement strand
GCCGAACTCTGCCACATCCGCCACCGGCCATGCCGGCGGCGCTGTCTTATAGAAAAACGCCCCGATCACCCCTATCGCGACAACCGCCACCAGCACTCTATAAAAGTTCCGTAACATTGCTATGCTTTTAGAATCTTCTCAACCATCTCGATTTCTTCATAAATACCGGCTATAAGGTCGAGCTCCTTCGCCTCGGCGAGCGAGACCCAACGATACTCCACCGCATCTTCGTCGAGCTTCACTTCGCCAGAAACATATGGTGCGTAATAGCTCAAGACCAAGCCGGGAACTCCGGCTGGGCTGATGAAAGTGAGGTCCAAGAGATATTTCGGCTTCCCTATCTCCAAATTCACCTCCTCTCTCACCTCGCGAACGAGCGCCGCCTCTACAGAGCCGTACCACTGTGGAGCGCCATACGACTTGGGCGTGTTCACATAGTCATCGGTGCTTAACCCTCCCCCCGGCACAGTCCACTTGTTTGGAAAAGCTTTCTTGTGCGGGCTACGTTTCGTCACCAAATATTTCCCCTCTGCATTATAAATAATGCACGTTGTCGACACGCGGTGAAGCTCTTTATCTTTTATTTCCGGCGTTTCCATAGGTAAGGTAAATGGTATCACGGAACTTACAGGAGTTCGCTTTTTCTGGTATATATAACAGACGCACGGAGGCGTCGCATAGCGGTCTAGTGCGCACGCTTGGAAAGCGTGTGAGGGGCAACCCTCCGAGAGTTCGAATCTCTCCGCCTCCGCCGAGATTTTTAACGAGCGAAGCAACTATAAAAATCCAAGTGGGGTTGCATAACCGCAAGCCCCCGCCAAATAAAAATCCCTCGGCACAGACTTCGTGCCGAGGGAACCCCACTCGTAGGGGCGGATCAGATTTTGCGCACAGATTTATGGAAGGAGCGGGGACGAGTGTGTTGCCTGTCGTTGTGCGCCCGGACATTCTTACTATCTTGACGTGACGACAGTGTCTTCTTGTTCTTTTTCTCGAGCGTGCCGCCACAGAATCGCGGCTCGTCGACAATCGCGACTGCCACCTTTTTCTGTGCCACGACACTCTTGATGGCCGCGGCCTTCTTGTGGCGGTTCGACGGCTTCACGTCACGGATGGCCAGACAGCCCGTCTGGCCCGGAATAGCAGTGGTGCAGCCCATACGTTCCTCCTTTGGTTGACCTATTACCAGTATACTACACAGTCTGGCTATTTGTCAATAGCCTAAAAGAGCGTTATTTTAAGCCGTGTTTTTACCCAAGAGCGCGGCAACCCTATTGGCTACCGGCGGATGAGTCGAGAAGAGCCCTTCGAGCCACTTCATGCGCCCTCCCTCAGGCTTGCCGAACGGTTCGTCTATGAAGAGGTGTGCCGTAGCGTGGTTGGCACGGCGCATCGGCATATTGTAAGAACTTATCTTCTCGAGAGCGGAGGCGAGACCCTCGGGATAACGAGTGAGGAGAGCGCCTGAAGCGTCAGCGAGAAATTCGCGGCGGCGCGATACTGCGAACTGTATTAGCTTAGCGGCGAGCGGAGCGAGTATGATGCCGGCGACCATAAGGATTACCATGAACGCACCACCCTGCCTATTATCGCTTCGTCCTCCTCCGTGAAATGACATCCGCAGGAATATGTCCGCGATGATGGCGACGAAACCCGCGAGCACAACCGCGATAGTCATGAGGAGTATGTCGCGATTCTTGATATGCGAGAGCTCGTGCGCTATGACCCCCTCTAGCTCAGGACGAGTAAGTATGGACAATAATCCTGTTGTGGCACAAACGACAGCGTGATTCTCGTCGCGACCGGTCGCGAAGGCGTTGGGCGCACTATCGTCTATCACATAGAGCTTAGGCTTAGGGAGGCCGGCGGTAATCGCGAGATTCTCGGTGACAGTGTAGAGGTCAAAGAATTCTTCGCGCGAGGCCGGTCGCGCGTGATTCATAGACAATACGAGCTTGTCCGACTGCCAGTACGCGTAGAAGTTGGTCCCCACCGCGATGATAACGGCAATGTAAAGAATAATCGGATTGCCGTAGTACCAAGAGATAGCGTAGCCGACTGCTATCACCACTATTAAAAAACCGAGCACCAGTGCCCATGTCCGTCTTATATTGCTTGACCTCTGTTCGTATAGGTTCATGTTTTTGAATATACTCTGACTGTGTTCTTCCCTGCCTGCTTCGCAGCATACGCGGCTTCGTCCGCGTGCTTAATGAACGTCACAGAGTCTGTAGCATCTGATACGTCCGATGAACAGACGCCGAGGCTCGCTGTGACTTCAAGGCTCTTAAGCTCTTCGTCATTATCGAGCGCGGCCCGCAGTTTCTCTGCGGCAATGAGCGCGTGCTCCTCGTTCGTATTCGGCAGGAATATAACGAATTCATCTCCGCCATACCGAGCCAGCATGTCCGTCGCGCGAATCTGTCCGCGCATGAGGCCGGCGGCCTTACTTAGCACCTTGTCCCCCACCGAGTGGCCGAGCGTGTCGTTCACTTGTTTGAACTGGTCGAGGTCGATAAAGATTATTGAGATGCCCTCCTTACGATGTCCGCCTTCGCTGCGAATTCTCCCAAGCGATTGGTCGAGCTCGTGTACAAGCATTTCGCGTCTGCGCGCTCCTGTGAGCGGGTCGGTGCCGTGCCTCTCCTCTCGGTCTTCAATTTCCCATTCGAGCAGACCGATCTGCGCATCCTGCTCCTCTTCTTTAGAGAGTTCGCGTTTCTGTCTCGGGAATTCCATGCGGAATTTAAAACTTCACTTGAACCGGTTGTTTCGCGGCCTGTTCGTCAGTGCCGAGCTCGAAGAGGTCCATTGGCTTGAAACTGAACGTTGATGCGATGATGTTGCTAGGGAATGTCTGTTCGGCTGTGTTGAGCGTCATCACAGTCGTGTTGTAGAAGCGGCGAGAGGCTTGAGTCTTGTCCTCTGTGTCACCGAGCTCCTGCTGAAGCTGGAGGAAGTTCTGATTCGCCTTCAGGTCCGGATACGCCTCTGAGACGGCGAAGAGCGTTTTAAGAGCGCCGGAGAGCATGTTCTCAGCCTGTGCCTTACTCTCGGTGCCGTTCGCGCCCATCGCGGCGGCGCGCGCCTTGGTCACGTTCTCGAAGGCGCTCGACTCATGCGTGGCGTAGCCCTTCACTGTTTCTACCAAGTTTGGTATGAGGTCATATCTTCGTTTGAGTTGAACTTGGATATCGGCCCATGCCTCTTTGGCCTGATTAACAAGCGTGACGAGGCGGTTATACGCGGCTATGACCCAGATTATGATAATGGCGACGACTATCAGAATAATTGTGGTTGTGGACATAGGTAGAGTATATCGCGTGTATGGTAGGATTCAAGCACATTAATTTATAAAATATTTATCGGTATGAATGGAAATTATATCGGGATGTTTGTTGTCATAGTCGTTCTCGTTACAGGCGGATGGTTCCTGTTTAAGGGCACTCCGGCCCAAGCTCCTACAACTGAAGTTCCTGTGACAAACCAAGTGCCGGTAGTCGGCAGTACAACGCCTGAGATGATTGTTGAAAATGCTGCGCCTGAAATAACCGTCACCTACACCGACCAAGGATTTTCTCCTAAAGAAATTTCAATCGTGCAAGGAACGAAGGTCAACTTCATTAACCAAAGCTCAGGGAAGATGTGGGTCGCCTCGGCTATGCATCCGGCACACACTGTATACAGCGGCACCAGTCTGAGCCAGCACTGCCCCGACACGACCGGCTCAGCGTTTGACGAATGCGTTGGCGACGAGGTCGGAACGACGTTCTCGTTCACGTTCAATAAGGTCGGCACGTGGAAATATCACGACCATATCAACTCTAAAATGTTCGGGTCTGTCACGGTGACCGCCGTGGCAACAACCTCTCCAGCTACCGCTCAATAAAACTAACGTACAGCGCGCGCGACTGCCGAAGTGACGCGTGGGTCTAGCATATCGGGGATGATCTCGCCTGCAGACGGGTTCTTAACGAGCGCTGCGAGCGCCTTGGCCGCGCGGAGCTTGGTCTCGGTCGTAATCTGCTTCACCCCCCTGTCGAGCGCACCGCGGAAGATGCCGGGGAATACGAGCGAATTATTAATCTGATTCGGATAATCGGAACGGCCGGTGGCGATAACCATAGCTCCGGCCTTTTTCGCATCATCCGGCAATATCTCCGGCTCGGGGTTCGCCATCGCGAATACGATACTGCGCGGTGCCATGCTCGCTACGTGTTCGACCTTCAAAAGGCCCTTGCCGGACACACCGAGAAATACGTCTGCGCCCCACATCGCGAGCGAGAGATCGCCCTTCACTCTGCGCGGGTTCGTGAGCGCAGCGAGTTCAGCCTTGTGAGAATTCAAATCAGGACGGCCGGCATATATCGCTCCATTACGGTCCAGTAGGACGATATCCGTAATGCCGGCCGTTATGAGCAGTTTCGCCACTGCTGTTCCGGCCGCACCCGCTCCGCTTATAACAACTCTTAACTTCTTAAGGTCTTTTTTTACAACCTTCGCCGAGTTTATTAGCCCTGCGAGCACTACTATCGCCGTACCGTGCTGGTCGTCATGCATCACCGGAATATTCAATTCTTTAATCAGTCTCTCTTCTATGTCAAAACATTTTGG
>CAZVYA010000055.1:0-4693 GCA_964631225.1 uncultured Candidatus Saccharibacteria bacterium | reverse complement strand
CAGGAAAGCATTCCCGTCTGGAACAACACCTGGGTGCACGACGACGGCCGTTTCCCGCTCGACCGCTCCCGCATCTCACAAACACTCCCAGTCATTGAGCCTACGAAAGAGCTCACCAATAACGTTTTTGACTGTTGCGGAGTTATAGAGCGGGCGAGCGAGATACACGTGGTAGATTCTTCTTTTATAGTTCTCATAGACTGTCTCCCATATGCGAACAGCGCCCAGAAGCTGTATAAGCACCAGTACGCGCGAGCCACCCCCGCGGCGCAGTCGCCTATGCTACGGAAACCGTGGACGATACTCACACTATGAAAGAAAACTACGTCATAATAAAACCGAATTGCCGAGAGTTGGCGAACCATCTGTGGAATTATTTGAGCATATACGCCTATGGCCTCGAGACAGGCGCGCGCATACAGAATCCTTCATTTGTTGAGTGGCATCTGTATTTCAATTTGAGTGAAAAAGAATCATTTCCCGCCAGAGTGGTCGCGCGAATCCCGCTTCTTCACCGCGTATGGAAAATGATGTGCGTCCTGTACGGCAGTTACCTCGTCCGTTTTTGCACGAGGTGCGTTCGACTGACCTTGGGCATAACAACCTACCTTCCGCCAACAAGAGCGCTCCTCTCACCGGAAAACGGCTGTGAGATAACTTATTTTATCGGATGGCATTTCAGAAATCCGATTGGACTCGAGAAGTACCGCGAGGCCCTGACGACCGCGTTTGCGCCAACAAAAAACACAATCAAGAAAATTGAGAACGCTCTGGCGCCGTTTCGAGGAAAACGGCTTGTCGGCGTACGCCTGCGACAACAGCCGTATAAAGGATTTCCTAACGGAGACTTTGTTGTCTCCCGAGAAAGGGTGGATACCATTGTTGCTGAATACTTGCGCGAGAATGGGCTGGATGCAAAAGATGTTGAACTAATCACCGTGTCAGACAAGCATGATGTAACCAATCTTTTTTTGCTCTCCAAATGCTCCGTCGTCATCGGCGACAATTCAACATTCAGCAATCTCTCCGCATGGTTTGGGAACGTCCCGCACATAGTCACGACAAACGAACCGATAGATTGGGAATATTACAAAAACCGTTCGGAGTATTTTGAAAATAAATACGCGACCTTCGCGCAGTGAGCGACTACTTCCAGTGCTTATAGGACTTCTCTTCGATGATTGACGAGCCCAACAGTAAGTTGATTTCCTTCTTGATTGCCGCGCGAATATCATTTGAAAGGTGGATTTTTAAGGACACATCAGTAAAATCTTGGCTAAAATCTTTCGCGTCCGCGAGTTCTCTGATTTTTTCACTCATGTGCCAAATAGTCTCATTTGCCTCCTTTAAACGGTCCTCTAACTCCTGAACCTTGCCGAGTAGCTCCTCCGTATCAGGAAAGTGTTTTTCTCGCGCTTCTTCAAGCATAGCCAGCTCTTTTTCTATGTTAGCGACTCTCTCGGGGTGAGAGATTCTTTCCCTTTTTATCTGTAAAACCGTGATTTTATCAATCAACTCTCCAGGAGAAATAGGCGTCAGTATGATTATTTCTTTCATAGTATTTATTTTTCCGCTTCAACCATCATCCGCACCAGCTCTTCAAAGCTCGTCTTCGGCTTCCATCCGAGCGCTTTTTTAATTTTTGAAATATCCCCGCAACGGTCTACCTTTTCAACAGGCCTAAAAAACTCCTCCGAAACCCTAACTATTACGTTACCACTAGTGTCTTTACCTATTTCGTTCTCGCCAATTCCTTCCCACGTAATCTTGAAATCAAGATCCCTTGCCGCGACATCTATAAAGTTTCGTACTGTATGCGTTTCTCCAGACGCAATAACATAGTCATCAGGAGTATCGGCTTGGAGCATCATCCACATGGCCTCCACGTAGTCGCCTGCGAATCCCCAATCGCGCACGGCGTCTACATTGCCTATTACCAATTCTTTTTCAGTACCGGCTTTAATACGCGCCAGAGTCTTCGTTATCTTACTGGTCACGAATCCTTCTCCTCGGCGCGGTGACTCGTGGTTAAATAGGATGCCTGAAACAACAAAGAGTCCGTGCTGAACGCGATATTGCCCAACAGCTAGATGGGCAATAAGTTTGCCGAGCCCATATGGATTTTTAGGCTGAAATTTGGTCTCCTCATTTTGCGGACTTTTTTGAGGATCGCCAAACATCTCCGCGGACGAGGCCTGAAAGAGTTTTGTCTTCGGAAATTCTTTCCTAATTATTTCTAACAGAGCGATTGGCACTATCCCTGTTACGTTTAAAACATAAATCGGGTCTTCCCACGGTCTAGCGACAGTGGCGACCGAGGCCAAGTTATATATTTCATCCGGCTTTTCTTTAGCAGTAATCTCTGAAAGTAACTTGCCGTCGGTTATATCCCCCTTATAGAGTGTTATCCTCTCACTTATCTTATCTCCGGAATCAGTTCGATCCAGTCCAATCACGCGATACCCTTTCTCTAGGAGAAGCTCCGCTAGGTAAGAGCCGTCCTGCCCTGTAACCCCTGTGATAAGCGCGCTTTTCATCTAGGGATTATCGTGTTCAAGAACTTCAAGGTCGGCGTCGTACATGAGCTTCGCGAGTTCTTCAAAACTCGTCTTCGCCTTCCATCCGAGCTCTTTTCGCGCGCGGGACGCGTCGCCACACAGATACGAGACTTCATTGGGACGGAAGTATGCCGGATTAACGGCGATTCTGGTAACGCCGTCTTTATCAATGCCCTTTTCGTTCAGCCCCTTCCCCTGCCAGCGGAGAGGCATTCCGGCGTGTTTGAACACCACGTCTACGAATTCCCTCACCGAGTGCGTCTTCCCCGTTGCGATGACTAGGTCCTTTGGCTCTTTTTGTTGAAGTATCATCCACATCGCTTCCACGTACTCCTTGGCATACCCCCAGTCGCGATGCGCATCGAGATTGCCGAGCAGAATATTCTCTCTCAAGCCGACCTTGATTTCAGCCGCGCCGTGCGTAATCTTACGCGATACAAAGCTGTAGCCTCGACGAGGGCTCTCGTGATTAAAGAGGATTCCGTTGGCAGTAAATATGCCGTAGCTCTCGCGATAAATGCGCGCTATTTCAAAGGCATACAGCTTCGCCACCCCATATGGACTCCGCGGTTTGAACGGCGTCTTTTCATTTTGTGGAGCCTCTTTCTTCTCGCCGCTATACAGTTCGGATGTTGATGCCTGATAAATCTTCGCCGGTATGTCCAGTATGCGAACGGCCTCGAGAAGCGAGAGCACGCCGATAGCATCTGACTGCGCCGTGTAGTAGGGCACCTCGAAAGAAACCTTGACGTGCGACTGCGCCGCTAGATTGTATATCTCGTGCGGTCGCGCAGAACGCAGTACGCTAATTAGCGAATTGATATCCGTCATGTCTCCGTAGTGGAGATGAGAATCCGGAGCCCTTCCAGCGTTAAAAAGATGTTCAATATTGTGCCGATTAAAGGTGCTCGCGCGGCGCACCAGTCCGTGTACCTCGTATCCTTTATCCAATAGAAACTCGGCCAGATAGGAGCCGTCCTGCCCCGTAATGCCCGTGATTAATGCTCGCTTTTTAGACATATGTATGGTATCACGTAGCTTACATAATCGTTACGACAATGTCAAAAACGCAAAAAATTAAGCCGCGTGCCACCTGCCGAATATCGGGCGATAAATTAACTCCGCTATTCTCTCTTGGCAAATTATATCTCTCGGACTTCATCGAACACCGCGAGACGCCCAAATATGAGCCGGTGGAGCTCCACATGGCATTGTCTCCAAGGTCGGGTCTCGTTCAGCTCAGGCACACCGTCCCTAGCGACGTGCTGTATAGAAAGTATTGGTACAAGTCGGGCACTAACGCCACTATGACTAACGAGCTCATGGGCATTGCGAAAAAGGCTCAGGAGATGATGCGCTTAGGAGCCGGAGACGTGTTTGTAGACATAGGATGTAACGACGGGACCTTATTCCGCTTTGTTGATAAAAAAATCGTCCGAATCGGATTCGACCCGAACGATTATAAGTCGGAGTCGAGCGAGCATGCCGATGTCATCATTAACAACTATTTTAATCATAGGGAGTATAAAAAAACTAAGCATGGCCATAAAAAAGCCAAGGTCATAACGTCCATCGCGATGTTCTACGACCTAGAAGAACCCGACTCATTCGTAAACGACATAAGAAAGACACTGGACAGAGACGGGCTATGGATTATTCAAATGAGTTATCTCCCGCTCATGCTGAAACAGTTGGCCTTCGACAACATCTGCCACGAACACTTGGAGTATTACGGCCTTACATCTCTGCAACACTTACTGAACAAACACGCCTTGGATATCGTGGACTGCGAGTTGAACGACGTTAACGGAGGAAGCTTCAGGATTTATGTCAGACACAACAACGCGAATCCGGCAACATTCGCAACGGCTCCCTACCGAGACGTGGCGCGCATGAGAGTTGACTCCATTCTCGGACATGAGAAGTCCCTAAACCTGCATAAAAAGAAAATCTACATGGACTTCTGGAAAGATATCAACCTGCTTAAGAAACAAACGGTGGACTTCATACAGAAAGAAAAAAGGAAAGGTAAGGTAATTTGGGGCTACGGCGCGTCAACCAAGGGCAACACGCTTCTGCAGTGGTTCGGGCTCGATAATACCCTTATAGACGGCATAGCGGAGCGCTCAGAGGCC
>CAZVYA010000054.1:0-4749 GCA_964631225.1 uncultured Candidatus Saccharibacteria bacterium | reverse complement strand
GGCAAGGGAGTAGATGAAAGGCTTCATTGTAGAGCCGGGCTGCCTCAGCGCGAGAGTGGCGTTATATTGCCCGTCTATTTCTTTGTCAAAGAAACCGCGAGAGCCTACCATAGCGAGGATTTGTCCGGTTGAGGGGTCTATTGCAACCAAAGAAGCATTTGATGCCCTGAAATTTTTTACATTCTGCAGAGCATATTCATTTACAATCGACTCCGCCTTAACCTCCAGATCAGCATCGAGAGTTGTTATCACGCGCAGCCCCGAGACGAGAGCGTTTGGGCCGTAAAGTTCCTCAAGCTGATTTAGAATATAGAAAACGAAATGAGGTGCAATTATAGAATTCTGTCCCGCCGAAGAGAAGGAAACCTTCTCCGATACGGCCGACGAATACTCGTCGTTATCGATAAAACCGAGAACTCTCATTCGATCCAGAATCAGGTTTTTTCTAGTATCAAGCTCCGCGCGGTGAGTTCCGTACGGCGAATAATATGTTGGAGCCTGTATCATCGAAGCAAGGTATGCAGCCTCGGCGAGAGTAAGGTCTTTTGCCGGAATACCGAAATATGCTTCCGAGGCCGCCTCTATTCCGTATAGGGTCCCCCCGTAAGGAATATTGTTGAGATATGTCTCTAAAATCTGCTCCTTTGAATATGCCTGCTCCATTTTTATGGCGAGTATCCATTCGTTTATTTTTCTGACGACACTCTTTCGGCTTGTCAGTAGTGTGTTTTTAACCACCTGTTGCGTTATTGTAGAACCCCCCTGAGACAGAGACCCCCCAAACGCATCCGCAATCATGGCGCGGAATATAGAGGTTAGACGGATTCCTCCATGCTCATAGAAACTTGAGTCTTCTATCGCGATAGTCGCGTTTATTGTGTGTGGGGAAATATTCGATATTGGAACAACGTTTCGTTTCGCGTCCCGATTGTAATCGTATAAAAGAACCTGACCAGTACGGTCGTATATTTTTGTTGACTGGTCGACCTGACGGAAGGCGAAGGAACCGATGTCAGGGGCCGGAGTTACGGCAACAGCGAAAAAAACTCCTCCGGCAACAAAAAAGCCCAGCCCGAGAATAACTAGAGATGAGGCAAGGAGAGTGTGGCGCCACGAAGAGTGCCGAACTGAGGCCATGACGCGTATAGTAACACACGCCAGCCCCGCACGCGGGACCAGCTCGCTCAGTAATTCTCATCTTCCTCATCGAACTTCTTCGGTACGAAGTCACCGTCATCTAGTCCTCCTTCAATCATGTTTTCATCAAGAGTTTCTTCTTCATCCATAAAAAAGTTGTGGTTAAAGATGCCCCACAAGGGGACGGTTATATTTGAGCAAATATTCTCCGGCATGCAAGCACTTTTTATAACTGGTGTGGATTAGTGTCGAGATAGACCAGCTGCAAGCGCTGTAATTCCGACTGCGATTGCGTCCATCTCATCATCAAGACGCTTTTTCTTCGACAGGTCGAGAAGGAGGGGAATCATGCGAGCGACCGCCACCTTGTCCGCTCCACCGTTTCCTGTAACCGCACTCTTTATTTGTTGTGGCGAGTATTCGACGACCGGTAGCCCCGACAACCCCGCGGCGGCCAGTATAGCCCCGCGCGCCTCGGCGACACCAATACCGGTCTTTATATTTTTGTTGAAAAAAAGAGTCTCGATAGCCAGAGCGTCTGGCTTAAACTTTTTAATTGCTTTTGTAATAGATATAGAAACATGAGAAAGACGCTCTTCTCGTTTGCCTTTATCCGGCATCACACAGTCGCTCCAAACAAGAGTTGGGCGCGAAGCGTTTCCTTCGACGACCGCGATACCGAGCCGGTCGTAGCCGGGGTCAATCGCCAATATTCTCATAGCCACGCGCGTTGGTGAACACCTGCTGGACGTCGTCGTGCTCATCAAGTGCATCAAGAATAGCCGATAGGCGTGTTTCGTCCTCGCCCGCGACGTCCATGAGAGGCTCGTTCGGCGTATAGCCGTCGTGAGTCTTGGCGAATGCCCAGCTCGCGGAGCCCTGATTCGCCAGCTCCACACCCTGAAGAACAAGTAGATGTTTAATCTCCTGCGTCGTACGGTTTTTGTTGTCCGTAAGCGCGGTAACGATGATGGCGGTGCCACCCGGACCGTAAGCTTCGTAGGTGACCGACTCCATATCTCCCGAATCTTTGGACATTCCTTTCGCTATAGCGCGCTCTATATTGTCCTTGGGCATGTTCGCGGCCTTGGCGCGCGAAATAACTGCCGAGAGAGACGGAGAAGTCAAAACACCGTTCGCTTTTTTAGATTCCAGAGCGATGAGTCTCGCGTAGCGCGAGAAAACGCGGCTCTTCGCCGAGTCGGTCACGGCCTTCTGCCTCTTTATCTGCGACCACTTACTGTGTCCGGACATAAATATAACTAACTGGCAGACAGTTTCGAAAGAAATTCTTCTGAAACATGGTCGACGATGTCTCTCACCATCTCTCGCGCAGCATTAACCCGTCGTTGCCCTTCGGTTTCTCCAGGCCGCACAGACCGTGTCGCAAATAAGTCTCCCGGCTGTTTTCTAACACCAGAAAGAGAGGTTCTATTGTAAATCTCAGGAAGAAAAGAGTTCACAGCCGCGGCGACCTTAAGGCCAGATTTGCTCCAGCGAAAATCGTCGGCCAAGCCGATTGTTACCAGATCAACATCAGCACCAGTTTTTTTCAATGAATCGACAATGGGTTTTACAGAGCTCCCTGTCGAAATAAAGTCAGTAACGACAAGGACCCCTTGATTTCCATCGTTCAAAAATTTATTCTTTAGATTTTTAGAATGGACGTCGAGCAACGAAGTTTTTCTTTCGAGGTCTTCTCCGGCAAGATTTCTACTGCCAGCTATAAAACGAACCGCTGGAGGTGCCGCCCCTCGTGCGGCATAGATTTTTTTTAAAGCCCCAGCGATGATAAGAGCCGGCACCCGACCAGAGGCATCATCACCAACAACGAGTTTATATTTCCCATTCTCAATGTTTGGCCGCAGTTCTTCAAGAAGGACACTGATTTGTCCGTCTATGTCCTCCATGGCTGCCCGCTCGTCAGCACTAAACTTCACACCATGGCGCTCTTCAGTTTTTTGATGATGGAAGTATCCCTCAGCAGCCATATGTATCAGAAAATAGCACCAGACCCACCATCATTCAAATAGGAGCGACCTTGGGGAGTGAGGATGCGACCTCGTGGGGAGCGCTCGATGAAGCCGAGGCGAAGCAGATACGGCTCATAAACATGTTCCACCGTGTCGACGTCCTCGTGGAGGGCGGCGGCGAGAGCGCCGACACCCGCCGGCCCACCGCGGAAGCTCTTCAAGAGTGTCTCCAGATAGCGACGATCATCCTTTGTGAGACCGCGCTCATCAATGCCAAAGAGTTCGCACGCCTCGTCGCAGAGCGCGACAGAGAGTGGACGCTCGTGTACCTCGGAGAAGTCGCGGACACGCTTCAGAAGAGCGTTCGCGACGCGTGGAGTCGCACGACTCCTCGCCGCAACTCTCTCAATGACCTCATCCGGAGCGCGCAGATTCAGTAGTAGCGCCGAACGACGGATAATGTCGCGCAGGTCCTCATCATTATAAAAATCCAATTGATAAATCCCGCCGCCGAAGCGCGAGCGTAGAGGTCCGGATAATTCAGCAACTCTTGTTGTAGCGCCTACAAGTGTAAACGGCGGTAGTGCGAGCTCAACAGTGCGAGCCGACGGGCCCTTACCAAGAACCAAATCCAAATGTCCGGACTCAAGCGCCGGATAAAGAAGCTCTTCTATCTTTCTAGAAAGCCTGTGTATTTCATCTATAAAGAGAACGGTGTTCGGCTCTAGATTCGTAAGAATGGCGGCGAGGTCGCCCGCGCGCTCTATCGCGACGCCTGAGGTGCTTTTTAGCGGTGACTCTAGAGTCGCGGCGACGAGGTGTGCGAGAGTTGTCTTGCCGACCCCCGGCGGGCCGTAGAAAAGGATGTGTTCCGGCATCCCGCCGCGTTTCTTGGCGGCGTCAATCGAGATGCGCACGTTCGCCTTGACCTGTTTCTGGCCGACATATTCGTCCCAATGGACCGGCCGGAGAGCTGAGTCGAGAGGGGACGGGGAGAAGGGGGCGCTGTTCGATGGTCTTGACATAAAAATGCTGTGATGCTAACATTCTAGCATAGTTTTTGATCCTGTTCATACTCCTCTAGGCAAGGCTTGACGGCTTCGGGCGTTTCCCCAAGGACTTTATGGTTCCGCTACTTCGGTAGCGTTGCTGGGAAGCTCCTCAGGTGTCTCGTCCACCCAGTAATTTATTACTGGTTTTGCCTTGAGGACTATGGACGGGATTTTTGTTTTTATCTTGGTAAGTCGACTGACTGCGCGACTTCGGAGAGGGATGTAACGCCACTCAAGACTTTAAGGATGCCGTCTTGCGCCATTGTTAGGTAGCCCTGCTTGCTCGCCATTCTCGCGATTTCATTTTCTGGCGGGTTGTCGCGAAGGAACGATGCCATCTCGTCGTCCATAAAGATCGCTTCATAGAGACCCACTCTACCCTTATAACCGGTCTCCTCGCTGTTTGAGGGAGACGGCTCCCAGACTGTTTCTATTTTTTCTGGAATTAAAGACTTGTCGGTTAACGGCTCGAACACTTTTAAAATCATTTTTTTCTCCTCGTCGGTTAGCGGACGTTCTTTTTTCTTCTCTGGATCAAGTTTGCGCACCAGTCGCTGGGCCATAGAGACGGTAATCGCCGAGCCGAA
>CAZVYA010000053.1:0-4867 GCA_964631225.1 uncultured Candidatus Saccharibacteria bacterium | reverse complement strand
GCTTGGAAACGAGTGAATAATCGGACAGGTGTTTCCAAGCTATTGAACCATTACGCGGCTCGTGACAGGGCCCACAAAAGAGGGCACTATCCGAGTCGTGGTGAGTTCTAGGATCTCACCTGAATAAAAACCACCCAACAAAATCCCCGCGAGGTCGCGGGGATTTTTTCTTTACTTACTTGCTAAAAACACGTTTTGCACAGGGGGTGTTTAGACCGCTTGAAAATGGGGCATAATAGGCAGAGCGGACCACCACCCCCGCTTTAATCATCTCTATTCTCCTGCATGAAATCATTGCACGGTATCGCGTTCGCTCTAGTTGTTATCGGCGGCCTCAACTGGGGGCTCTTCGCTCTCGGTAACTACATGGACAGCAACTGGAACGTAGTGAATCTAATCCTAGGCACATGGGATTGGCTTGAGAATCTCGTTTACTTGCTCGTCGGTCTCTCCGCGGTCTCACTCCTAGTCGGACACAAGAAGGAGTGTCGCGCCTGCAACCCGTCGGGGATGTAGTAGCATTTGCGCTTCGCGCAATAAAAGCCCTCCGCATATGCGGAGGGCTTTGGTTTTACTTGTAGCCACCGGCGTACCCGCGAGCGGGGACGCCATAGATGTCGAAGAGGCCTTGTCGGGGAGCCCAGATCTCCATCCAATACTCGACCGTCGGCGGGAGCGTGTTACCTGTGATGTTCCATTGCTCCGGTCCGCCGTCGTGGCCGCTGTGGCGCAGGAGAACGCTATGTCCGCCCGTAGCAGCCGCTACTTGGGTGATCAACAGGTCGAAGGAGTAGCCGGCACCGAGGTCCGTGTGCCGCATATCGCGAACCGCCTGCGTACCGATCTCGATAAGAGGGGACTCGGCAATGATGCGCTGGTAATACTCTATATGCAGCCTTACTTCCGTCCAGTTCGTCTTGGTTCTCTTGACTAGCAAGACCATTTTTTTCGCCAAGACCGCTCCTGCGACGACACCCCCACACTCGCCGCGCACTGCGGCGGCGAAACAGTGATCATATGCCGCCATGATGCGCGCATGTTCTGTCGGAGGTACTCCGAGCAGTATATGCAGCTGAACAATGCTGGATGCCGACCAATACTCCTCAGGTCCCTTAGAGTAGCCGGGGTCTCCGGGGCGATGGTGGTCGATACGAATAAAGTCCGCCGGTACGACTCGCGGCTCGCATTCGACGAGCACAAGGCGATGACCGGCCGGTACCTCGATTGGGTCCGCCGTGTAGGCGTTCTTCGGGTTGGATCGTTTCCCATCCACGCTTGCATAAGCGAATGGCACTCCCGTTTTTTTCAGAAGCCCAGCGCTCATCTCCATTTCAGGATCGTCGGCGCCGAGTAAGGCAAAATACTTTTCCATCAAAACTCCTTTCTATTCAATAGAGAATGTACAAAATCAAATCGTAGTGTATAATTTATACACCAATCTGTCAACCAACACTTTTTACTACAGAACCGACTGTATCTCGCGCATCACATCGGTTATCTCGTTCTCCTCAAGTATCCTGCGCTTCTGGCCGTAGTGGTCGAGGTCGCCTATCTGTATCTTAGGGATTACGTGATAGTGCGTGTGCCGTATGGACTTGTTCACATTCACAGGTCCCTCGCGCACCAAGAGCGAGATGCTCTCGTAGTTCAATTTTTGAAGAATGCGCAGACCGTCTCCCTGAAGTTTCTCAATCTCCTCACGTTCAGCGTCGGTCAGTTCCTCAACGCTCTCCACATGCCTTTTCGGCAGGACGAGCAGATGATGTTTGTGATATGGAGCGAGCGCATATGTAAGATAGGCGTGTGTGCCGTCTACAATCACACGATTACTCCCGGAACAAAACGGGCATTCGTCCAGCGTATCCAGAAATTCTTTGTATAGCATGGTAGGTACATTCTATCCCAATCTCAAATCGCTTGATTTTTATTTCAGGCGTGTTATTCTAAACACAGAGAAAGTTCAATCTTGCAAAAGGAGCATCCGTTGAGGAAAGAAGTATTAGGAATCGACATCGGCGGGGTCATCATCGACCGAGTGAAGAACGATGGGACCGACACCTCATTCTTTACCGACAATTACCTGAACACGAGTGCGGTGCTAGGTGCCTTCGACGCCATCAATAGTCTCGTTGCAGAGAAGTTTAAGGGCAACGTGCACCTCGTCTCGAAGTGCGGAGCGACGGTTGAAGCAAAGACGTTACATTGGCTCCAGCATCAGCGCTTCTATGAGATAGCCTTAGTCCTTCCTGACCATGTGCACTTTTGTCGGGAGCGGCACCAGAAGGCAGGCATCTGCGAGGGGCTCGGCATCACGCACTTCATCGACGATCGGCTCGAGGTATTGAGTTATCTGACGAGCGTGGAGAATCGTTTTCTCTTCCAGCCGAGTCCGAATGAAATTCGACGGTATGCGCAGCATCTCCCGCGAGTGTACAGGGTTGAATCGTGGGAAGAAGTTACTCGCGCTCTGCTTCTGTGAGCGAGTGACAAGACGGGACCGGCACTTGGTGCCGGTCTTTTTATTTCGTTTTTCAGAAATATGATACTGTATTTCCTACGGAGACGTGGCTGAGTGGTCGAAAGCACCTCGCTGCTAATGAGGCAGGGGAGAAATCCTCTCCAGGGTTCGAATCCCTGCGTCTCCGCAAATAGAAATTAGTTTGTCCCGCGCCGTAGAATGTGCTAGAAAGTGGACAGAGTTCGATAGAGGGGTATTGAAAATGGAAAGAGACGACGAGTACTTTATGAAGCTGGCGCTCGAGCAGGCTGAGCTGGCGCTGAAGAATGATTGGATTCCTATCGGCGCTGTCTTCGTGAAAGATCACCGAGTTATCACGCACGGCAGGAAAAACGGCATCGTGCATCCGCATTTCGATCACGCCGAGCACAACGGATGCTATCAGACTCTCTGGAGCAGAGAGGGGCCACGAAATCTGACCG
Organism: uncultured Candidatus Saccharibacteria bacterium; assembly: GCA_964631225.1. GTDB lineage: Bacteria > Patescibacteriota > Minisyncoccia > Phycocordibacterales > Phycocordibacteraceae > C7867-001. The sequence goes on along the minus strand of CAZVYA010000053.1, from coordinate 1,927 downwards.
GGTTTGTCGTCTACACGACGCTCGAGCCCTGTATTATGTGCATGGGGATGCTTATGGCCGCGCGCGTTTCGCGCATCGTGTATGGCCTGAATGATCCTTATGGCGGAGGCGGCTTCATGCTTGCGAATCCTGCGCAGTTGCCGGCACGGTTCCAAAAAGAACGTCCGGTTATTAACGGCGGAGTTCTGCAGGAGGAGTCTCGAGATTTGCTCCGACAGTTCTTCTCCAAACAAGTTGATGCTCCGAACTGGTCTGATAAAAACAATCCGCTCGTGCGATTGGTTATGGAGTAGTCACATACTACGAATCGCCCGTAAGTAGGGCGGTTTTTTATTGGCTAATGTGCGAGTGCGATGGGAATGATGTGGAGCGCGCCGGCTTCGTGTAATGCGTCGATAGCGGCTTGGAGCGTGGCGCCGGTGGTGATTACGTCGTCTATCACTATATAAGTGTGTGATGGGTTGATGGAGTGCGCGGCGTCTTGAGGTACTCGAAAGGCGCCGCGCATGTTTTCTTCCCGTTTATGACGCTGGAGGGATACTTGTGAGACTGTCTCGCGCGTGCGGACGAGCGTGGCGTTGTCAATTAAGAGCACGCCGCCCCGTCCTTCGCCAAGGCTTCGGAGGGCACGGCAAGCTGCTTCCTCTACTTGATTAAATCCGCGCTCCTTCAGCCGCTCTTTCCCGAGCGGCACCGGCACGATGTGGGACTTCCGATGTCTCACATCGTCGGCGTCGCGGAGGTAGTCTGCGAGTGCGGAGCCAAGCAGTCCGAATGCTTGTTCACTGCCGTGATATTTCGCTTCGTGTATTGCAGAGCGTACGTGCGCGTCACTGAAGGGGAGGAGAGCGACTGTACCCGGCCTTGTCTCCGGCACGAGACGTGGCTTTAGTAGTGCGAGGAAGTCGTCTTCGGAGACATCGCGTAGCACTGCCTCGTCCACACGAGGAGGGAAAAGAAAGTCAAACCAGCGCATGGTATTATTATCGCATGTCTTTTTTCAGTAAATTTTTCGCAAAAAAAGAAAAAAGCGTGCTCGGTGTTGACATAGGAGCCTCTTCTTTAAAGGTAGTACAACTGCGTAAGGAGCACGGTCGCGCCGTGCTCGAGACATACGGCGAGCTCTCGCTCGGTCCATATGGCGGAGCCGAAGTGGGACAGGCCACGAACCTTTCCGCCGAACAAATTACAGAGACTCTGAAGGACCTGCTGCGCGAAGCGAAGGTAACGACGACTAGTTGCGGCGTTTCTATACCCCACGCACGCTCTCTTCTCATACTTGTTGAACTGCCGTATCGCGAAGACCCGAAGGAACAGAGAACCGTTATAGAGCTCGAAGCGCGCAAATTTATTCCGGTACCGATGAGCGAAGTTCAGCTCGACTGGTTTGTCGTACCCAAGAGGAGTCCCGCACAACTCGCTACAGGAGAAGACGGCCGTGGCGACGCGATCGGCGGAGAAGGCTATACATCAGGAGGTAAGGTAGACGTGCTGCTTGTCGCCGTGCACAACGACGAGTTGACGCTTCTACAGAGCATCGTCGCCGGTGCCGGCCTCACAGCGAGCTTTTACGAGATTGAAATATTCAGCACAATCCGCGCCGTAGTGGACGAGCCGGTGAAGCCGGTCATGGTGATTGACGTCGGCGCTGCTTCTACAAAGGTGTATGTAATCGAGCACGGTGTAGTGGCGCTCTCTCACGCCATAAGCTCTGGGAGTCAGGACGTGACTCGCTCTATAGCTATTTCAGGCAATGTCTCCATCGCACAAGCAGAAGCACTGAAGAAGAAGGAGGGGTTCGGCGACGGCGGCTCGCTCGGAGCTCCGGAACTCGTATTCTCGCGCATCTTCTCAGAAGTGCGTCGCGGTGTAATGCAGTATGACACAATGCACAGGAAACCCACTACCTCTATCATATTTACCGGTG
>CAZVYA010000052.1:0-4889 GCA_964631225.1 uncultured Candidatus Saccharibacteria bacterium | reverse complement strand
ACTCGCACAAGAATTTTAAATAAAATGGATCACATTGAAGAACTCGCGCGTGCGCTCGCCCGCTTCCCCGGCATAGGGCCGCGGCAGGGCAAGCGATTTGTCTATTATCTGCTCTCTGCTCCCGCCGACGAACGTAAAAGGCTGGCCGAGCTTGTAGCGTCGCTCGGCAAAGACGTTCGGCAGTGTCCTGAATGCTTGCGTTTCTATAACGGTAGTACTGCGATTATTTGTAATTACTGCTCCGACAAAACGCGCGACGACTCTCTTTTAATGCTGGTGGAAAAAGACCAAGACCTCTCTGCAGTAGAGCGCGCTGGCACTTATCGTGGACGATACTTTGTGCTTGGTGGCGTGCTTACTTTATCTGGCAAGGGCGCAATTCGCGAAAAGGAGTTGTTAAAAGTTATAGAAAAGAGACTGAAAAACAATCTGAAAGAACTAGTTCTTGCATTATCTGCAACCAGCGAGGGCGAGCATACGACAGACAAGATACGCGAACTCCTCGCGCCGTATCGCGATCATTTAAAGATTTCAGAACTCGGTCGTGGTCTCGCCACCGGCAGTGAGCTGGAATATTCCGACGCCGAGACCCTCCGCGCCGCGCTCACGAACCGCAAAGAAACCTAGCGACCTTGGACGAAGGTAAGGGCCTTACCCTTAAGCGCGGCGCGACCGGTACGGCCGATGCGGTGGACATAGTCCTCGTAGGTGGATGGGAGGTCGTAGTTGATGACGTGCGAGACGGCTGGGATGTCTATCCCGCGAGCCGCGACGTCGGTCGCCACGAGCACGCCAACCTTCCCTGCCTTAAAGGCCTCCAGAGCCCTCTGGCGCGCTCCTTGGGTCTTATTACCGTGGATGCTCTCGGCGTGGATGTGGAGGCGAGAGAGAGCCTTGGCGAGCTTCTCTACGCCGAATTTGGTTCTGCCAAATACGAGAACCTTACTGAACTCGCGGTCCTTAAGTAGCTCTACTAGCACCTCAAACTTATCCTTCCCTCTCGGGATACGTACAACGTCTTGGTCAACGCTTGACGGCGTGTCACGCGTCTTGACCGAGATTATGACCGGCTGGTCTAGGAAGTCGCCTATGAGTTTCTGGATATCCTTACTCATCGTCGCCGAGAAGAAGAGCGTGTGACGCTCCTTACGCATCTTAGAGAGAATCATGCGCATGTCTTCTATAAAGCCCATGTCCAACATTCGGTCAGCCTCGTCCAAGACGACTGTGCCGAAGCCGGAGAGATTAAGTGCGCGACGTTCCATCAGGTCCTTCAAACGACCGGGGGTTCCGATTACGAATGCTGGGTCGTGCTTAAGTTGAGAAATCTGCGGGCCGATGTTCGCTCCGCCCACCGCGACCATACCGCGGAATCCGAGACCTCTAGCGAGACTGGCTAGCTCTCTCTCTATCTGCACGGCGAGCTCGCGCGTCGGCGCCATAATTAGGATGCGCTCGCCCTTCTGCTTCATCACCTTGTCAATAAGAGGGATAACAAATGCGGCAGTCTTCCCCGTCCCCGTCTCGGCTAGGCCGACTACGTCTTGGCCTAAGAGAACATGCGGGATAATCTTGTCCTGAATTGGAGTCGGCGATACATACTTCTTCGCGACAATATTCTTCTTCAAATGCTCATTGACGTCGAAGTCTGTAAACTTGTGCTCCGGTACGAACACCGGTTCTTCTGTCGTGACAACCGTCTTGTTCATAAACTTAGAAATCTCGGCCTCTGTCTCGCCGAATACGCCGAAGCCTCCCCTGCGTGCAGGAGCACGACCGCGGCTACCATACCCACCTCGAGACGGAAAACGATTTCCGCCGCGACTGGCTGGAGCATTCCGATGCGACCCGAAGGAGCTAGGAAATTGCTTCCCGTCTCGCGGATTTCTAGAAAACTTTGAATGTCCGCCGGACGCGCCGGCAGACTGATGATTCCAACGCCCTATTTGCATGTATGTGTGTTAACTAATTAATACTGTCTATCTTAACTTTGAGAAGCGGCTGGCGATGCCCTTTGCGCTTATAGTAGCGGCTCTTCGGCTTATACTTCACCACCTCCACCTTCTTCCCGAGTCCTGCGAGAACAACAGTGCCCTTGACCTCTGCACCTTTAATTGACGGTGCGCCGATGGTCGTGTCCGAGCCGTTGTCTACGAGGAGCACCTCGTTAAATACAACCGAGTCACCTTTTTTCAAATCCATCGGGAGCTTCTCTATAGCAATAGTGTCGCCCTTAGAGACGACATACTGCTTCCCGCCGGTCTTGATTACGGCCACTTCCATAGTCCCCACAATCTAGCACGGTTCTATAAAAAAGGAAAGCGGGGGATGGTTACCCCGCTTGTGACGCACAGCGATCGCATTACTTGGCTCTGGCCTTCGTCTTTCTGGCTTTTTTCTTCGTGATTTTCGAAGCCTTGGCGGGCCTCATGACTGTGGACGTCTGTCGAAAGTCATCCGGTCTGCCTATGCCTAAAATGGTACGGCCGTCTGGCAATGATGCTATGAACGTAATTCTCATACAGAGCCTCCTTTTTTAGTGTACCCGATAACGCACGCAATTATTCTAACTCATCATTAGATGGTTTGTCAAGCAGTTCGGGTTCAATGCCGATTTTGGATTCGGCAATGCGATAGACGTCTTTATCTATTTTTCCTAATTCCTTATAACCAGCGTTGTAGTGCGATACGCTTGTGCCGAGCGAGACGCCGAGCTTTTTATAAAATTGTTCATAGGCCTGCACGTGCTTACCCAACTCCCCTACCCGCTTCTGAATATCAGCGGCCTTCTCTTCTATCTGCATCGCCTTCAGGCCCTGCATCACGGTCTGGAGATACGCGAGGAACGACGTCGGCGAGACTATTATCACTTTATATTTCCCTGCTGCGCGCTGTATCAAATTCTCATCTTCTCCGCCGCCCACTTGGTTGGTCAACAGGTCATAGTAGATGCCCTCGGATGGAATGAACATAAATGCGAAGTCCATAGTGTCCTCGTCGGGTCGTATGTATTTCGCTGTCTCGGTGATGCGCATCTTAAGGTCGTTCACGAACGCTTTCTCTGCAACCGCACGCTCGGGCGTCCCCACCTGCGTGCTCACGAAGCGATTGTAATTATCCAGCGAGAATTTGGAGTCCACTGGGACAAGCTTCTTATTGATAACAATCACAGCGTCCACTATCTCGCCGTTCTTAAAGGGGTACTGAATCCGGTAGTCCTGTGGCGACATCACGTTCTTCAGCACCGTCTCCAGATAATATTCGCCCAGAATACCTCTTTGCTTCGGATTCTTAAGCAAGTCTTGGAGCGACTGAAGTTGTTCGGCATAGGTCTGCGTCTGCCGACCGATCTCCTTTACCGACGTGAGCTCAGTGGTAATTTCTTTAATAAGTTTGTTGGACTCAGAGAACTGCCGATGCGCGCTTTCTTGCATCGCTTTTGAAGACTCTGAGACGCGCGCGTCGAGCGTCTTCTCTAGATTCTGGAGCTGTTGTTGCAGTAGAACCATACTGCCGGAATCTTGTGTTGGCTCGCGACGCTGTAGTAAAAAGTACACAAGAACTGCGACAAGAATAGCTAGAGCAGCAGTGACGATATCCATGTCTGTAGTATACTACCCGATATGGCTATTCACGAAACAATTAAAAAATCTATTCCAGATGCCCTGCGCGCGCATGACGAGGTCAAGCTTAGGACGCTTCGGTCGCTCGTCACAGCGATGACAAACGAGGTAGTGGCTAAAAAGCGTAAACCCGACGAATACCTCACCGACGATGAGGCATTGGCTGTTATTAAACGAGCCGTTAATCAGAGAAAAGATTCTATAGAACAGTTTGAAAAAGCGTCTCGCAATGACTTGGTAGAACCCGAGAAAGCTGAGCTCGTTATTCTAGAATCATATCTGCCGACTATGATGAGCCGTGACGAGATTGTGACTATTGCTAAAGCAAAGATGACAGAGCTTGGTGTATCCGGCAAAGCCGACGCCGGTAAGTTTACCGGAGCTTTAATGAAAGAACTTAAAGGCAAGGCCGACGGCGCCGATGTAAAGACGGTCGTGGACTCTCTGTTAACATAATTATATGGAAGAAGAACCAAAAAAAATTGACTGCCGAATTGGCTGAAGCCATAAAGAAAGTGGAGGCTACGCGCAAGGCGCGGAGAGCAGAGCTTATCGCTGGGGGGCTCATACCTCCTGTCGACGAGAATTGGAAGCCGGACCTCGCTGGTGCGAAGAAAAACGCCAACTTCCTAGAACCGCGCCAAACGTCCGAACAAAACTAATCCAAAGGATTATATGAACTTCCCCCAATCCGGCTCCGAACGATATGATCTTAAACGCAAGGCGCAGGAGGCCGTCGGGAGCCACGGTGCACCTGAAAATACGTTGAGCTTCGAAGCTCGTCAAATGAAAGAAAAAGAGCATACCGGCATAGAGCTGACCGGTGTTGAACTCGCCTACCTTCAGAAGGCCGTCTTTGATCGCGTCAAGGCTGTTGAGAATAAAATCTCAGTTCTTGGGCGCTCTATCAGTGAGAGTACGGCGCCAAACCCAACAAATGCCGAGGTGGAGCTGGTGGAGTTACGAAAAGAATTGCGCTTCTTACAGCACAACCTCGGCGAAAAACTTTTCGGGCAATAATTCAATCACTTAAAATGCTGTGACTCTATACTACCGCGCTCGAACCTATTTCGCCCAACATCCCTAACTCTCTCGCGCCTCGCGGACTCGGCGCTCGCCCGCTCGCAGAGCCTCGCGGGCCCCGAGCCCTTGCCGCACTTCTTTTGTCTTTAATTCGCGGGGGGGGGTGAATGCATGGAGCGGCAGGGCTCGGGGAACGGCTCATCTTCCCAGCCTAACGGCTCACATGGGAAGAAATGAGCCGTT
>CAZVYA010000051.1:0-4968 GCA_964631225.1 uncultured Candidatus Saccharibacteria bacterium | reverse complement strand
ATAATAGCTTCAAACGCGTCAGCGAGGATAACGTCGCGTGCGCGGCCCGTATCTATTGACTCGCCTTTCGACAAAAGTAAATATTCGTTGATGCCGAGTGTCTGCGCACTCGCAGAAAGCGAGACTGTGTTTACGAGTGCGGCGCGGTAGCTGGTGAGCTCTCCCTCGGGTTTGGCGGGGAATTTTTTATAAAGGAAGTCAGTGGCTGCGAGCTCGAGCACAGCATCACCGAGAAATTCAAGCCGCTCGTTGTGGCTTCCCGTGTACTCGCGATGTTCATTTAGATATGAGCGATGCGTCAAAGCCTCGATAAGGAGGTCGAGGTTGTTGAATGAGAGCCCTAATTTTGTTTCAAGTGTTTGGAAATCAGGCATGTGTCTGCGCACTGCGTGCCTTCTCGTCGCTCGCATGGTCGAGGAGCTTCTGAACGGCCGCGGTCACGATTGGGAGCATATCATCATAGAAATTGAGGTCAATGATCTCCTGCAGGCGGAACCATTTAGCGTCGTCGAGCCCTCCCTTCTTCTCTAGCGCTATTGGCTCGTATGGAGCCTCTGCGAGGAAGTAGCTAACGTGCTTACGATACTTGCCGCGCTCTGGGTGCGACGCGACGTATTCGTTCTCGCCTATCTTCTCTTTTATCTTAATATCAAGGCCTATCTCCTCCTTAATTTCCCTAACGGTTCCCTCCTCTGCTGTCTCACCGGCTATAGTCGGATTATCGCCTATCTTACCCTTAGAGAGAGTCCAGTGGCCGAAGACGTCGTGAACGAGCGCGAGATAATATTGTCCGTCGTGCTTAGCGTAGACGACGGCACCGCCGAGTCGCTGAAGCGGCATGTCCTCATACTTCACCTTCGTGTTCTTCTTGCTCCCCTGCTCGTCCTTACCCGGCTCGCCGAGCTCCTTATAGACGGCACCGAGAACGCCGTTTACAAATCGGCCTGAGGAGTCTCCTCCAAAAGTTTTTGCGAGCTCTATCGCCTCATTAATAGCGACTTTTGCCGGCACCTGTGAGCGGTCGGCAAAAAGAAGTTCGTAGAGACCTATGCGTAAAATATTTCTATCGACGGGCGCGATTCGCGCGAGCGGCCAATCGGGCGCCGCTTTTTCAATAACTAAATCGATATCTGTTTTCTTGGCGAGCACGCCGGAGAGAAGTTGTTCCATAAACGGCGAGTCGGAGTCATCACCGCCGAACTCGGCTACATTGCGCGCGAGAATAGTCGATGCTTCTTTTTCGGATGCGTGAGTGGTATCCCACTCGAAGAGTGTCTGGAGAACAACGGAACGTGCTAAATGTCGGTTCGCCATATAAAGAGCTGTGTGGATAAGTATAGCAAATCCCGCGACTGTGCAACACAGTCGCGGGATTAAGCGTGAACAACTAGGCGCCTCCGCCGAAACCGCTACGAGCCTTCGGGCGACCTCCGGTCGCGACCTTACCAAAAATTCCCTTTGAACTTTTAGCTTCCGCATTCGCGTGCACCTCCGCCGCATGTTCGTGCGTATGCTTCTCTACCGGCTCGGTATTAGGGCCTTTCATTTTATCGCTCTTAGGAGCCTTTACACGCGGAGTAAAAATCTGCTTGCCGCGATACATACCGGTCGCCTCATCGAGACGGTGCGGGAGGCGGAGATTGCCGCTCTCCTTATCCTTCACAATATTCATATCTACGAGCGCGTGGTGCGATCGGCGATTGTTGGTGTGCCCGCGCGTATGGCGCATTCGGATTGACATGTGGACTACCTTATCATGCGTGAGATAAAAAATCAAAGCCCGTAAGGTGTCTCCTCGCCGCGAGGTGACACCTTACGTATCAGTGGAGAAATGAGCGGCGATGTAAGACGCACGGCCCGTATTTCTCCAACATGTCGTAATGCGCCACTGTGCCATAGCCCTTATGTTTTTCAAAGCCATAGGGCGGATATTTCTTCGCGAGTTCAACCATTAGTCTGTCGCGCGTTACCTTCGCCGCGATGGAAGCGAGAGAAATAATCGGAATGAGTTCGTCGCCGTTGATGATGGTTTCTTGTGAATATTCAGGCGGTGCCTTAAGCGCGCCGTCGAGCTGTACGTGTACGAGCGCAGAATCTGGCGCGAGCTTATTCACGCCGCGCCACAAGGCGCGGCGCACAGCCACAGCGATGCCTTCGTTATCAATTGTCTCGGCACTCTCAAATTCAACGGTATAACGCGCGTCGCCAAGGGCGACGCGCGCATTTAGCATTTCAAAAATCTTTTCCCTCTTCTTTTCAGACAGCTTTTTAGAGTCTTTCACTTCAGGAAATTCTTTCAACACGTCAAACCCCTCCGGTACCGCCACAACCCCCACGCTCACCGGCCCAGCTAATGGCCCCCTCCCCGCTTCATCTACCCCGAGTACGAACTTCATAACGAAAGTATATACTGTGGTTAATGTCTTCGCGATTTATACACCTCCATACGCACAGCCACTACAGCTTCTTACAGGCACTGCCGAAGGTGAATGAGCTGGTGGAGAATGCGAAGAAAGAGGGTATGGACGCGCTCGCTCTTACAGATGCCGGTAACATGCATGGTGCGATTGAATTTTATAAAGCGGCGGTCAACGAAGGTATTAAGCCGATTCTCGGCGTTGACGCATATCTCGCTCCGCGCTCGCGATTTGGAAAAGACCCGAATATGGACGCGAAGCGTTCGCGCATTGTTCTGTTAGCGGAAAATAATGAGGGGTATAAAAATCTTCTAGCGCTAGTGACCAAATCGTGGACAGAAGGATTCTTCGAACGGCCGAGAATGGATAAAGAGCTTCTACGCGAGCGCGGCCGCGGCGTTATCGCTCTCTTGCCCTCCTTCGCCGGAGACATCGCACAACTATTGCGCGCAGGGGACAAAAACGGTGCCGCGGCCGCGCTCGCTGAATTCAAACAAATTTTCGGTCCGGAAAATGTTTTTCTTGAGATTACACACCACCCCAAGGTCGCGAAGCACGAGGCGTTGATGCAGAAAATTATCGCGCTCGCGCGCGAGACCGACACGCCGCTTGTCGCTCAGCATGACGTCTACTATCTCTCACCCGAGGACCGCGAGGCGACGGAGATTATGCGCAGAATCCAGCAGGGCGGACACGGGAGAAACGAGGACGAGGACTTCTCTTTCATCGGAGAAAAACGCGCGCTCGAGCTCTTTAAGGATACGCCGGAAGCGGTTGATAACTCTCGGAAAATTGCGGACCGTTGCAATCTATCGTTTGAGCTGGGGAAATGGACTTTTCCGGCAGTGCCGATCTCTGCGGGTTTCTCGAATCACGACGAGGAACTGCGCGCGAAGGCTTATACAGGTATCAAGGAACGCGGACTTGAGGAAACAACCCCGACGTCAGAAGTCGGGGTCCCGACAGAAAGCGTCGGGAAAGAAGTCACCGATCGAATTGAATATGAATTAAAGATCATTATCGATAAAGGTTTCGCCGTTTATTACTTAATTGTTGCAGACCTGCTCGCATTCGCGCGTCGTGAGGGGATTCTAACCACCACCCGAGGGAGTGCCGCCGGCAGCTTGGTCGCGTATCTGACTGGAATTACGAACGTTGACCCGCTCTTCTATAAACTGCCGTTTGAACGATTCCTAAACCCAGAGCGCCCCAAGGCTCCGGACATAGATATGGATATCGCCGACAATCGTCGCGACGATATGATTGCGTACACGAAAATGAAGTACGGGGAGGATCACGTCGCGCAGATAGGAACATTCGGAACAATGATGGCGAGGGCGGCTGTGCGCGACGTCGCGCGCGCGCTCGGTCACGCATACTCCACTGGCGACCGTATAGCGAAGCTTATTCCCATAGGTTCACAGGGATTTCCTATGACGATTGACCGCGCACTTGAGCTAGAGCCGGATTTGAAAACGCTTTACGACGAAGACGACGACGCGCGTGAAGTTATTGACCTCGCGAAACGTATTGAGGGCTGTGTGCGACACGTCGGTGTCCATGCTGCCGGAGTCGTTGTCGCACCGACGCCTCTTATAGAATGGGCTCCGGTACAGCCTGACCCTAAGGGTACCGGAAAATTGATTACGCAGTACGACATGTACTCGATCACTGACGAGTACGGCGGTGTTGGGCTCCTGAAGTTCGATTTCCTCGGTATTAAAAATCTTGCAATCCTTGCAGATTCTGTAAAACGAGTAAAAGAGACGAGGAATATCGTTGTTGATATTGAGAACGTACCAATTGACGATGCGAAGACTTATGAGATGCTCGCGCGCGGAGAAACTGAAGGCACATTTCAACTAAACGGCTCCGGCATGACGCGATGGCTGAAGGAGCTTAAGCCGACGAGTATCCACGACATCAACGCAATGGTCGCGCTCTATCGACCGGGACCGATGGAGACAATACCCCAATATATCGAACGCAAGCATAACCCGAAACTCATAAACTATCTGGACCCGCGCATGAAAGAGTATTTGGACTTCTCATACGGCATTCTCGTATATCAGGACGATGTGCTTCTCACGGCAATCAAGCTCGGCGGCTACTCGTGGCTGGAGTCTGACGCGCTACGCAAGGCAATGGGTAAGAAAATTCCGGCGGTCATGCAGGCGGAGAAAGAGAAATTGACAAGAGGTTTTATGACCTACGGCAAACTCTCCAAACAGCTGTCGGAGAAACTGTGGGAACTTATCGAGCCATTCGCCGCGTACGGATTCGGCAAGGCGCACGCCGCGAGCTACGGCAAGGTGGCGTATCAGACGGCGTATATGAAGGCGAACTACCCCGTTGAATATCTCGCCGCTCTTCTTACTGCAGATTCAGGCGATACAGATAAGATTGCAATTTTCGTTGCGGAGGCAAAAAGAATGGGGGTTAAAGTACTGCCTCCGGACGTGAACGAAAGCGGCACGGACTTTACCGTCATCTCAAACGACGCGATTCGCTTTGGCCTCTCTTCTATTAAAAACTTCGGTGACGGCATTTC
>CAZVYA010000050.1:2914-5125 GCA_964631225.1 uncultured Candidatus Saccharibacteria bacterium | reverse complement strand
GAAGACGAAGATTTTATTGCCTTTTTAGATATTCACCCGCAATCGCCGGGGCATACACAAGTTATTCCAAAACAGCACTACAGATGGGTCTGGGACGTGCCGAATGTAGGCGAATACTTTGAAGTGGTGCGGAAGATAGCGAAAGCGCAGCAAAATGCGTTCGGTACAGACTGGATACTTTCAAAAATAATCGGCGATGAAGTCGCTCACGCGCACATCTGGGTATTCCCGAGTGACGAAGCGAAGGGCGATAAAAACGACCTCGCCGGCAACGCCGAAAAAATCCGCGCGAACCTCACATAAATAAAAAACGGCACCAACGGGTGCCGATGCGAACGTTACGATTTTGGGCTGACCACCTGAGGCGCGGGCGTCTTGGTCCAGTCTTTTTCCCCAGTGTCGGTCTTCTGCGCGTACAGGGCATGGGCGTCAATCACGACCGTTATGAACGCAAGCAACAGTGGCAAGAATCCGAGAACAAGCAGAAAGTTCCAGGTGCTGATACGATGCCCGTCCCACAGCGGCGCATCGGTGACGCCGAAGGCAAAGGAAAAATAAATCGCGCAAAGGTCTGCGCACAAGATCGCGTCGGGGGAATCCAGAGATTTGACAGTATTCATCCCCGAAAAAAGGGTTAGAAGCACTACCATGCCGGCGCCCACTGCAAAGGTGGTGAGAACCACGAGTGCCAGCCGGATCTCGGGGCTGGTGACAGCCCCGCCGGCCAACTCATGCGCCTGTCCGTCAGCGATCCACGCGAGAGCGAACCCTGCAGCAATCAGAATGACGCGAACCACAAGACTTTTCATTAGAACCCCTTTCGAGAACTTTCAATCAGGCCACACGGCCTCTTTCTGGGCGAGAGAATACTATTTAAACAGGCCCTCTGTCAAGGACTGCGATACCCGGATTGACAAAGTATGCATACCCAAAGTAGTATATTGGTATGAATACTAAGACAACGATTACCATTAAGACCGACAAGAAGCTCCGCGATGCCGCCAAGCGCACCGCGATGAAACTCGGCATCCCGCTCACGACCGTGATGAATGCCCAGCTCGCGCAGTTCGTCTCCGAGGGGCGTTTTGAGATGTCACTCGCTCCCCGTCCTGAGAAAGTACAGATGTGGGCTCGTACGAGTGAGGAGTTCGAGCGACACCCAGAGAAATTCAAAATATCCAGCGCAGAAGACTTCATCGCCAGCTTACGACCGTGATATATGCGCGTTGCTCGTCATCCGCAATTTGAGAAAAGGCTCGCGAGACTGTCTCCGAACATTCGCAATGCTCTCGCGGACCGTTTAGAGCTCTTCGTTTCTGATTCTCGGCACCCGCTTCTCAATGACCATGCGCTGACAGGGGAACGCCGAGGATTCAGGAGCATAAATGTTACTGGGGATTGGAGGCTGATTTATAAACCGGTCGACTATGAGATGATTTTATTGACCGAGATTGATACGCACCACAATCTATACGGTACGTAGCTAATCTTTCGAACCTCCGCGCGAATCTCAAATAAATAAAAAATCGGCACCCACTGGGTACCGAGGTGTTGCTTGGCTGTTGCTCGTTACGGAGCCGGATTTGGGTTATCGGTCGCGAAGAGGTCCACGATGATTTCCTTGACGGCGAAAATCATCGGAATGGCCCCGAAAACGAGCAAGAAGTCCCACGGGGTTATCCACGCGCCGATGCCCGCATCGCTCCCGACCGGGGCGACGATCGCTCCGAAGACAAAGGAGAAGCAGATGGCGCCTAATCCAATAGCAGAAACTGCGTCGACGGTATCAGCGCTCCTGTCTTCTGTAAGTTCATCGATGAACACCACGAAAACCACCGCGCCGACAATTACGGCAACAACGGCCAATATTACGAGCAGCAGGATTGTGCCGTCCCCAGCTACGCTTCCATCGTGAGCTGTCGCCCATCTGTTCACACTTCCAGCGCCCCAGACGGCACACCAGGAGAGGGCGAGCGCCGCGATAACCAGGATGATGCGGTTCACAACGTTTTCCATTCGAACCTCCGTTTAACAAGTTTCAGTTAGGCCGTACGTCCTCTTTCTGCACCGGACAATACTACCTAAACAGCCTTGCTGTCAAGGGCTTCAATACCGACGAGGGTGCCTTTCGCTAGGAATTGGATCATCGCGCCGCCGCCGGTAGAGACGAAGGAGAAGCGAGGGAGAAGGCCGAGGCCCTCAATGGCGGCG
>CAZVYA010000050.1:0-2904 GCA_964631225.1 uncultured Candidatus Saccharibacteria bacterium | reverse complement strand
ACAGAATGCGCGCCGGAGAGAGCGACGGCGCGAGCGAAGTCGTTCGTCGCATCGACGAACCCGTCTTCATACTTCCCCAGCGGGCCGTTCCAGAGAATCGTCTTCGCTTTTGTAACCAACTCGGCAAGGAGCGCTCGTGTGTTCGGACCATGGTCCAAGATTGCACCGCTTGAAATAACGGAGTCAACCGGCAGAACGAGTCTCGGATTTGTAAGTATTTTTTTTATTTCGTTTTCGTTCACGCGCACCGACACGAGCGACTTCCCGACATTCTTTCCGGACGCCTTAAGGAAGTCGTTCGCGAGAGCTCCACCGACGAACACCTTGTCGTATTTTTTTAAAAGAGTCGTGAGGATTGCCTCCTTCGTGCTGAACTTCGCGCCGCCGATAACTGCAAGCGACGGTTTTTTTGGAGAGAGGGCTCGCGAGAGCTCAGAGACCTCGTCCTCTAGAAGAAAGCCGGCATATGATGGCAACAACCGCGGTACCCCGACAATGGAGGCGTGCGCGCGATGACACGTGTCGAAGCAGTCTTCAACGAAGATATCCGCTAGAGCCGCGAGCTCAGCGACAAATGTCTGGTCGTTTTTTTGTTCACGTTTGTCGCGGCGAAGATTTTCCAATACCAAAATTTGTCCGGGAGGTAGACCGCGGACGGCGGCGCGCACGCGCGTCCCCACAGTCTCGGGGAAAAATGAGACGCCGGACGTGAGTTTAGCGAGTGCCGTCGCGACGGGCGCGAGCGTCTCCGTCCCCTTATCCCCCAGATGTCCGATGAGGACGACACGCGCTCCGCGCTCGCGCAGATATTGAATTGTCGGCAATGCGCGGCGCAGGCGGTAATCGTTCACCACCCTACCGTTTTCAACCGGCACGTTGAGAGCCCCGCGCACCAAGATCGGGACGTTCTCGAAGAGTTTTATGTCGCGGACTGTTCGCATTGTGTGGTCACGCAAGCTGTTTTACGATGAGCGAGAATGAGCGCGGGTCGACCGACGCATGACCGACTAGATATCCGTCAATACCGGAACTTGCCGCGAGAGTACTGGCGTTCTCCGGCTCGACTGAACCGCCGTAGAGGACAAGTGAGTGCGCGGCACCCTTCACCGGCAATAGTTCTGCTAGCACCTTCCGTATGTAGAGCACCATTTCTGCGAGGTCGGTCGGGTTTATGGCCGACACGGCAGTCTTACCGATAGCCCAGAGAGGTTCGTACGCGACAACGACACTCGCGCGCTCTTTAGAGGCGAGCGGAGTTATGGCGGCGGTAAGCTCCTCGCGTACGACGGCTAGGTAGCGCCCCTCACCGTCGCGCTCGCTCTCTCCAACGCACAGAATAGGGACGAGTCCGTGCGCGATGGCGTGTGTGAGCTTCTCAGCTATGAGAGCGTCGGTATCTCCGTTCGCGCGACGCTCGGAGTGGCCGATGATTGCATACGTCGCGCCGGCCGCGGCATATGCCTGCGCCGTTATTTCTCCGGTTAGGGCGCCGCCGGCAGTGGCTGACACGTCCTGTGCGGCGAAGGCGACCGGGGACTTATTTCTTGACGCCAAAGCTCCTAGTAGAGGTGCCGGCGGCGCGAGAACAATCGTGGCATTGGTCGCCCTCACCAGCCGTTTAGCCCCCGCAAAAAGCTTCTTCGCCTTCGCAAGGTCTTCAACATACGCCTTCCAGTTGGCTACGATCAACATAATAATAGTATATCAGTCTGTACGTGAGCCGTTGCTTGCTATACTTCATATGTGATTTGTGTAAATAAAACACGAGGGTTTACCCTTGTTGAGATGCTAGTTTCCTTATTAATGGTAAGTATCGCCACTGCCTTCAGCACTATTATTATAGGAACGATTAAGGTTACCCGCGATTCTGCGTACGAGAACGTTGCGTTCAGAATAGCCGACGGCAAGCTTGACGAGCTTCGCGCCGGAGGATACGCGACGCTTCCGCCGGACGGCGAATTCTCAAATCCCGAACTCGCCAATATTCCCCAAGGGCTGGCCAGCACTAGCATCACCGCGCTGAATGAAAAGACAAAGGAAGTTACCGCCGGAGTCTCCTGGCTCGACGCGAACGGTCTTGAGCGCTACGTCTCGCTAACGACCCTCGTTACAGAGTCCGGGGGCCTATAAAATATGAAGAGAGCATTCACATTAGTTGAAGTGGTTATCACAGTCGCTATTTCCGTGATTCTTATGCTTGCGATTGCGCAACTATATGTGGTGTACGGGCGTCTGGTAACTTCTCAGAACGCATACATTAACGTCGTACTGGGAGCCGGTAGTATTATGGACTCTTTCAGACTGGCCGGACTGCAGGCCAACCGCATTGCAGTTTCCCACACCTTTGTTGGTGTCGGTTATACGTCCGGCGCGTCAACCGTAATCTTCGAGGTCCCCTCCGTTGATTCGACTGGTTCGATTATTGAGGGAGCGTATGACTATATTGGCATACACGCCTCCGGAACGGACGCATACCGCCTTGTTGATGCGGCAGCAGGAAGTTCGCGTATCACTGAACAAAAACGCCTTACCAACGCCCTTAGTTCTATGATTTTTACTTACGACAACGCTGACCTATCCCTCGCGACCAACGTCATCGCAAACGCCACAACCAGTTCCGAGGTGGGCGGGGAAACTCTCCAGATGCACCTCAATGAGCACGTGTATCTTAGAAATTTATGAAACAGTTTCCGCAATCTATAAATCGAGGCTCGATTCTTCTGTTATCGATGGTGATTAGTTCAGTTATAATCACAGTTACCGTCGGTTTCTTTAATTATTTTGCAAGCGCGGTGCATGCCGAGCGCTTCGCGATCGCTTCAGCACGTGCCATAACCCTAGCAGAAGCCGGTGTCGATAAAGCAGTTTATGAGCTCAATCAGGACTCCGGCTATTCGGGAGAAA
>CAZVYA010000049.1:0-5241 GCA_964631225.1 uncultured Candidatus Saccharibacteria bacterium | reverse complement strand
AATATCTGGCGGTACAAGATGCGCCTTATGCACATCAGGCGCTTTCTTTCCCGTAATGGAAACCGTTGTGCCTCCGCGCATGCAGACGAATGCGAGAAAAAGTGGATGGCGATGCGTAAAGAACTGCTGGCGTCAGTTGACCTCACCTTCCGCGGGGCGAACCTCTCCGGCACGGCTGAGCGTATACTGACCCATCTTATAAAAACTGCGGTGCCGGACGTTATTCGCGATATAGAAGGCGCGTATGCGATGTATGAACGTCTCTCTCCGGACTCCGTTCTACTGCGCGCGAGCGCGAGTCGACAGAGGCACTTTTCTGTTCTTCCTCTCGTTGCGCGAGAAGTCGGCATACCGGCGCTCGAGGTCCAGCACGGTGGCGAATATCTGGGGCCCGGTTCTGGGACACGGCGGCACGCGGCTCATTTTATGGCTATGTATGGGCCGCTCGTGTGTGAAGAGTTCCGCACGCTGGGTTATGAGAAAGAACGTCTATTCGCCGTCGGTTCTCCGCGCTTTGACGCGTATGTGCAAAATGCAAAAAAGGCAACCGTACGTGAGAAAGGCTCCGGACTTACTATCGTGAGCAACACCCCGACGATGGACATCAGCGAGCGGTACGGTACATACTCTGTTGAAGAATATTTCAAAACACTTGGTGGCGCTGTGCGCGTGGTACCGGACGCGCGTCTTCTCGTGGCGTCGCGTTCTGCGACAGTGCGCGCGGCTTTTCTAGAAGAAGCTCGCTCGCGCGGACTCTCCGGCGTGAACTATGAAAGCGTGGGGACCACCCCGCTGCCGGAATTGTTCCGACAAGCGGATATCTTCGTCTGCAGTTATTCAACAGTGGTGTATGAAGCGCTGATATATCGCCTGCCGGTCGTTATTGCTGCGTTCGCTCCTGTAGAAAAGATGATGGCGGACTTCCACTTCTCGCACTTTGAAAAAGCCGGCGCGCTCGCCATTGCGCATACGCCTGAAGAATTGCGAGAGATAATTGGGAAGCTATCCGGCGACCCAGAAGCCCGCTCGCGTATGAGCAAGGCCGGATGGGAATTTATGCAGAAAAACTTTTCATTTGACGGACATGCGTCCGAACGCATCGCGGAGCTGGTCAGAGGATGGTCGAAGCGCGTTACAACGTAGGAATTTTTTCCGCTTCAACCAACCTGCGCAATTTATCTTCCGTCATGTGCCAATCTTCTGGCGTGTTGATATCAGTATCAAATATTTCATCCATCACCAATAGGTCCACCTTATCTCCGTATAGGTTGGGCGGAGTCTGATACAGGTTTGACGGTTTGAATACATAGGCGATATCGTTGCGTAGGTAGCATTTGGGCAGGTCTTGGCTTCGCATGCTGGAGATACTCCGTATATCGGCGCCGTTGAACATCCGCGCCCCGTGCGTCTCGTCCTTCATTAGCATCCATGCCGGATTGTGGTTGCCGAGCGCCTCGCACACGGCGACCGTGGAGTCGGCACCGCTTCGTTTAAATTGTTCTATTGCATTACCAATATCTTCGGCTCGCCGTAGCGGGTTGGTGGTCTGGAGAAGGACAACCGCGTCGGGGATATAGTTTTCATTCTTCTTCAACCACTCCACTGCGTGTAGTAGTGCCCCCTCTATATTGCCGCCGCCTGCCGCTATCTCCGTCGGCTCCATAAACGGCACTTCTGCTCCGTACTTTTTCGCCACCTCAGCCATTTCTTCGTCGCTGGTGCTGACGATGACGCGCCCCACCTCGGAGCTCTTCTTCGCGGCTTCTATCGCCCACGCGATAAGCGGCTTGCCGAGCATCATGCGGAGATTCTTCCCCGGCACGCGCTTCGAGTCTCCTTTAGCGGGAATGATAGCAACGACGTTCATGAGTTGTATAGTACAGAGAACCCCTTGAAACTCAAAATCGTTTCAGACTGTTATACTTGGACACATGCTTGAAAAATTTTCTCTGGACGGGAAGGTGGCTATCGTTACCGGAGCCGCCCGCGGCAATGGGAAGGGAATCGCTGAGGGGCTTCTTGGAGCCGGCGCTACCGTTTATTTTGTAGATAAACTGAAGACTGAACTTGAGGAGACGGTACATGCGCTGAAAAACGAAAAGGCAAAGATGATAGTTACAGACCTTTCTGTGCGAGAAGATTTAGAAAAAATTGCGCCAACTGTATTTAAAAATGAAGGAAGAATAGATATCTTGGTGAACAACGCCGGCATCACCGCCGGCGCGCCGAGCGAGAGCCACTCTGAAGAGGATTGGGACAGAGTTCTCTTCATCAATCTCAAAGCACCCTTTCTTCTCAGTCAAAAAGTCGCGAACATTATGATAGAAAAAGGAGAAGGAGGGTCCATCATAAATATCACGTCGCTCGGCGCCGAACTGGGGCTCGGGAACGTTCCCGGATATACGGCCTCTAAGGGCGGGCTGAAACAGCTCACCAAGACGCTCGCCTTTGATTGGGCGAAATACAATATCCGGGTCAACAACATCGGGCCGGGATATATGAGGACCGATATGACGAAAAGGTCATATGCCACTCCCGAACTTAAAGAAAAAAGAGACAACAGAATCATGCTCGGCAGGTGGGGAGAGCCTGAAGACTTGGCCGGACCGGCGATATTCCTCGCGTCTGACGCCTCCGCGTATATTACTGGGCAAGACATCTATGTTGACGGCGGATGGCTCGCGAAGGGCGTATGAACTCAGAACTGAAAGATGTGGCCAAGAAGATAAAGGTTTTTTTCTGCGACTCGGACGGCGTGTTGTTCCCGAATACGGTTTTAATGGGCGCGCCGCACAAAGCTAAATACCGCAGCTACTACGACGGGCTTGGCCTTCTTTTCTTGCGCGAACTCGGCATCCGCATTGTTTTTATTACGAATGAAAAGGGCGAGAGCGCCGCGGCGCTTCTGGAGACTGTGGATAAATTAAACAGCCTGCCGTCTTCTAAACCGCAGAAGGCTGACGGATGGGAACCTATTGTTTTGTATGAAGGTTGTAACAGCGAGAAGAAACTTGAAACAGCAAAAGAATTTTTGAATCAAAATGGTCTCACACTGGAGGAGTCGGCGTATATGGGAGACGACCTAATTGACGCGCCGCTTCTGCGAGCCGTCGCTCTACCATCGGCTCCGGCGCAGGCGGAGGAGGCAATCAAGAGCATCTGTAAGTTCGTCGCCAAGAGGGAAGGAGGAGCGGGCGCCATCCGAGACTTCGCGAACATGATACTGGAAGCGCGCGGCATAGATCCGTTCACGCTCCCGACCCAGTAGAGAATAATTGCACGTTTCATAAAAGTGTGTTTTACTTGCGGGCGGAAGTATGGTCTAAAAATCAACCGACAGGACAGGAAAGGACTCATCATGAATTCCATCAAAACTGCGCTCGTGCTTGGATCTTCTCGCGGTGTCGGCAAGGCGATTGCGGAGGAACTCCGCAAGGCAGGAATCGATGCTCCGACTATCTCGAGTAAAGAAATCGACACATCGGACCGCGCGTCCGTGCTCGCGTTCGCGCAGAAACATCCCTCGACGGACGTGCTGGTGCTAAACACCGGAGGTCCGCCGAAAAAAGATTTCTTCGAGATACAGCGGGAAGAGTGGGAGAAATATCATCAACAGCTGTTTCTAAGCCTCGTTGCGCTTCTGCAGATGGTAGAAGTGCACAGGGGCGGATATATCTTCCTCATATCCTCGCATCTCATAAGCGAGCCGAAAGAAAACATGATCCTCTCGCAGACGTACCGCCTCGCCTCATGGTCAATGCTCAAGGCGCTCACAAAGCATTTTGCCGCACGGAACGTGAGCGTCCTCAACATCGCGCTCGGCCCCATCCTCACCGACAGGCTGAAGAATCTCACTGCGGATATTCCCGCCCTCGAAGGCAAACTGCCGATGAAGCGGGCCGGGACGCCCGAAGAGGTCGGGAGATTCGTTCGTTCCATAGTGGAGGGCGATATCAAGTATCTCACCGGCGTGAGCATCACGTTCGACGGCGGACTGTCGAGTGCCATTCTATGAACAAAAATCATAAGGAGCAGCACATGCAAATCGTTGCCGAAATCGGAATGAACCATATGGGCGACCAGTTCTACGCTGATGAATATCTGGAGGCCCTATGTGCCGCGCGTCCGGACGCGCTGACCTTCCAAGTACGCGAGAAGGAGTATTACGACAAGCAGAAGTCAGGCGAGTCCACCATGCTCTCCGACGAATATTACGGCTTCGCCTCTGATTGGACGAAGGACCATAACATGCGGTTCGGCATCGCGCTCTGCGACGTGTCGAGACTGCCGTTCTTTGAAGCTATCGGGACTGACTTCTATAAGGTCATTCGCGACGACATCAACAATCGCGAATTGGTAGACGTTCTGCTCGGTACAGGCAAGCCTGTCTATGTCTCCACCGGCATGTCGGGTAAAGACGAGATAGGAGCATTCGTCTGGCGGTTCGCGTCAATTCCCACAAACCTATCTCTCATCCACACCCAGCTCTCCTACGACGATGCGGAGACCAACCTGCGCGCCATCAGCCGGCTCCGCGAACGCTTCGGAGTCCCTGTCGCGTTCGGCTCGCACTCAACCGACGTGAATGCGCTCTACGCCTCGCTCGGCTTCTCGCCCTCCGCAATCTTCTTCTACGTGAAGGGTAGTCGCCGAATCAAGCACAAGGACGAGACGCACGCCGTATCGCTTGAACAATGCGGACTCGTCGTCGCCGAGCTCCGTCGGCTGGAAATGATGATTGGAGACGGCGTGAAGAAAAAGATGGAGAACACCATCAATCCGTGAGTCATCGCATCGCTCGGCACTAACCCGCCGAGCGATTTTTGTTATACTGCCGATAAGACCCATGACTGAACACCCGCCACAGTTGCGTGACCTGCCTCCGGAAGAGAAAAAGCGCCTAGCGTATATCGAGGGGCGCGAAGACCTTTTTGAAACCAAGGTTTTTGAAATGGAAAGCAGTTCTGATATCGAGGAGCAAGGGCAGGAAAAGAAAAATGTCCTCGTCATTTCACGCGACCCCGGCAGCGCCAATGCGCTCTGGCCCGTGATGGAACTGTTGTATCACGACGATACGATTGCCATGAAAGCGATTGTGGACGGGCGGGCGGAGGAAATTTTGCAAGACAAGGCAAATGAAAAAGTTGTATGGCAAGCAACAAGATTTATCTATTCCAAGAGCAAAGAGATTGGAATCAATGAACACTTAATCAAAAGAAAAACCGTTGAAGAGACGCATCC
>CAZVYA010000048.1:0-5478 GCA_964631225.1 uncultured Candidatus Saccharibacteria bacterium | reverse complement strand
AAGGGCAATCGGGCCCTCGGAGAGAAAGTGGTGCATCAGATTCTGGAGGACCCAGAGGTCGCCGGCGAAAAGGGCTGTGTTTGCAGTCTGCTGAGCGTAACTGACACCGCCGATCCGCAAAAGAAGGTGGTGGTGATTAAAAGAGAGGTCGTGGTCGACAGAAGCGTACACAACTATAAGTGGGCATTCATGGTCAGTTTCAGCTCACCGGGGAACTGCATTCTGAATATCGACCGCATCGATCAGAGATGGGAACGCATTCAATAACCAATCCGCCTGCCCTGCCACAACTTCGTAGATGTTGGCAGGTGGCAGGCGTTTTTTATTGAGCTTTCATTTTTCGTTCAATCGTAATCCAGGGGCTCCCACTACCACCGTATAATTTATCAATTATAAGAGGTATTGCGTCAGTTCTAAATATACTGAATTTATCAGCTTCATTGGCAAGAAAAACTTTTGCTGCGTACTCATCTCCACTACGAAGACGTGCAATGAGTTTCCCCATTATGATATCGCCTCGGCCTTTTGTCTTCTGCAGTTGGATAACGTCAAGTTCATCAGCAAGATTTGCCAGCCGGCCTTTTTCCATATCACTTACATTTGGTTGTCCTTCTGGCATATGTCCAAATATTATACATCAATCATTCGTCAAATTCGGAATGGTGGACCCGAGGGGTTACGATCCCCTTGCCTCCGCCATGCCATGGCGGCGCTCTACCAAGTGAGCTACGGGCCCCATCTTTATTACTTTACCCTAGTGCAGTTTCTGATTCAACGTTTCTTGAATTTTTTTCAGAATATCGGCGATTCTCTCGGGGAGCAGGGGCATGCTGTCGTGCATGACGTGCTCCTGTAGCTCTACAGCCAGCTCCTTACATTCAATCAGCCTCTCCGCTCTGTCGCTTTGTTCGGCTGGAGTCTTTCTTAGAAGGTCGACCGTGAGCGGATTGACCGCCTCCTCTAATTCATCAACCATCCGCGAGTATGACTCCCATGTGGGGGACGCTTCAACATCCTCATTTCTATCAGGTATCGGTTGTGCTTCGTGTGTCATAGTTCCCTTATGATGCCAGATAATCCGTAATGCCCATAGCGATAGTGTTGATAGTCTTTTTAAACTTCGCATCGTTTGGTTCCAACAGAAGAAAACGGAAGCCGTGTAGCGAGGAGTTAAAGCCGGAGGAGAGCGGGACGACACAGACGCCGGTTGCGGCGAGGAGATAGTAGACGAAACGCTTATCAGGCGTGGCGTTCACGAGACACGAGTCTATATATTTTCTCAGACTGGTTTTGATGGGAAGTGTCTGACTCTTCTTCAGACTACCCTTCTTAAATACGGCAGTCATGTAGAATGCGCCGTGCGGTTTGTGAATGATGATTTCAGGAATTTTAGACAGTAAATCATATGCATAATCCGCGCGCAGTTTGTAGGCGCGCGTGCGCCTCGCTAGGTATGGCATATATCTCTTATCGCCCATCACTGTGGGAAGGACTCTCTGTGGGAGCGTCGTTGAGCAGACTTCCAGAGTTTTAGAATCAACAATAGAGCGTGCATATCTATCGAAGTTCGCGTCCTTATCGCGATTATAGAATTCTATCCAGCCACAGCGCGCGCCCGGCCACGGAAACTCTTTAGAGATGCCGCGCATCGCGATACCGGGCACGCCGTCTATAACTGACGCGAGCTTTTTCATTTCGCTCCCCTTAAATGCGAGGTTGGAGTAAATCTCATCTGAAATGATGAATAATTTATATTTCTTCGCGAGCGCAACTATAGCTTTGATTGTTTTTTGCGGATATACGAAGCCTGTTGGGTTGTCGGGATTCACAATAAGAATACCAACGATGTCTTTATGCTTTTTTATTTTCTGCTCCATATCAGCCAAGTCCGGCTGCCACTCTTTCTCCGGGTCGAGTTTGTATGTTATGTGTAGCTTGTCAGAGTGTGCCGCCTCGGCTGAGGAGTGTGTCGGGTAGGCTGGGTCGGGGCCAATTATTCTCGCTTTTGGATTTAAATTTCTATAGAGATGCGAGATGCCGTCACCAAGGCCGTTGAAGAATAAAATATCGTCCGGTGTTATTTGGATGCCGCCCTCCTTGTTACGCTCGCGCGCGATGTATGCGCGCGTCTCGTCCAGCCCCTTTGACGGCGAGTACGCGAATACTAAATCCTCTTTTGCAGCACCTACTACAATTTTTTTCATCCATGCAGGAGGATATTCGCCCCGCGCGACCGGGTCGCCGATGTTCTCCCAGATAATCGGTATGCCTGATTTCGCGACGCGCTTCGCGACGTCAACGATTTCCCGTATCTCGTACCGTAATTTATCCGCCCCCGGATGGACAATATCTAATCTCATGTGTGGACCATAGCGGACTTGAACCGCTTACCTCGTCAATGCGAATGACGCGCTCTACCAGATGAGCTAATGGCCCATTCGTCTGATACGTCGATAATATAGCGTGAGAAAGAGGATAAGCCAAGAACCTATAGCGCCGAGCAAGAAGCCGGATATAAGCACAACGTCGTACCGATAGATGCCGTAAGCGAGATAAATGTTAGTGCCGACGATGAGAACAACGTACGACGGAATAGAAATGTCCTCTGCAGAACGCTTTTTCCAAATACGATACGCCTGCGGGTAGTAGCCGAGCGAGAGGATGAATCCCGCGATACTGACGAGGGCAGTTATCGTCTGGTCAGACATCATGACTTCTTCTTCGCGCTCCGCCAATTACGGTCCTTCTCCTTCCTACCCACGAACCACGGGTCCTTAGGGTCGTGCCACCAGTCGTCCGGATGCATAGCTAAGAGCGCCTTCGCCACCTGCTTCCCCTCCTTCGTCTTCAGTCGCCTGATTGCATCGCTCGCCCACTGCGCGGCCTTCACGTTCCCCTTCGTCTCCTCCTCGCGAAGAGACGCTATCCACTCCAGATTGTCGGCGTCCTTAACCAGCTTAGCCATCGAGGTGCTACGCGCCTGCTCCTCGGTATAGAGGTCGAGTAGCTCCTTACCAAATGGGACGGTCTTAGCGAGGTCTTCTATCGCGCGACTCTCGGAGAGGCGCCCATAACGCTGGTGTACATAATTCAAATCACCTGTACGCCCCTCGCCCAAGTCGTGTGCGAGAGCCATAAGCACGGCGCGGTGCGGGTCCTTCTCTCCGGCCATGTGCGCGAGAGCGTAGGCGATAAATGCGGAGCGAAAGAGATGCTCGGCGATGGATTGTTTACCGCTCCCGAGGAACCAGAAGCCGGAGCGCGGGGTGTGCCTGTGTATGCCGGTCTCGTAGACGAATCGCGCGACTTGGACTACCTCTGCACGCGACTTCGATTTATTTATCGACGGCTTTTTCTTCATGCAACTAGTATACCTGATGAAATAAGTCTTGTGTTATTCTTTCTTCGCACGGGCTATCGTATAGTGGTAGTACGCAAGGCTGGGGGTCTTGTAGTCTGGGTTCGATTCCCAGTAGCCCGACCGCGGTGCGTTTTAATCATCAATCTGTTATCGTTCGTAGACGCGCTCTTAGCTCAGTTGGTTAGAGCGTCCGCCTCACACGCGGAAGGTCAGGGGTTCGAATCCCTTAGAGCGCACCGGGCCGGAGTATGCCGGTAGTACGCACGCTTCGGGTGCGTGTAGACCGGGTTCAATTCCCGGCGGCCCGACCAGAGCAAAAGACTCCATTAGGTGGAGTCTTTTGCGTCGGGAGGGTCGAGAACACGAAGTGTTCGTGCGGGAATTGAAAGCCGGAGCGATGTTCGGCTAGCAAGCCGAACCAGCGAGGCGGGGCTGCGACCGAGCCGAGTGACGACGAGGCGAGAGTTGTAGCAAAATGTGTAATCACGGTTCCCGGCGGCCCGACAAATTTAGATTCCCAGATTCGCGAGCGCCTTGATTACCCGACTTATCGGGAGCGAGAAGCCGATGTTCTGCGAGCCCTGTACCATCGCGACATTCACGCCAACCGCTTCACCGGAGAGATTCACGAGAGGACCGCCGGAGTTGCCGGGGTTGATGGCGGCGTCTGTCTGAATCACTCCGGAGAGAGTTTCTGTGCCGCCCTGATTATTGGATGCTGTTATGTTTCGATTGAGGCCGGATATGACGCCGACAGAGACAGAGTTGCTGTACTCTCCTAGCGCGTTCCCTATCGCGAATACCGACTGCGCGAGAGCCAGCGACGACGAGTCGCCGAGCGAGATGGTCGGCAATCCGCTACCAGCTATCTTCACCACTGCTAGGTCCTCGGTATCGGAGCGCCACACTACTGTCCCATCTCTCTGTTTACCGCTCGCGAGTAGTACCGTGTATGTCGCGTTAACATCAGACACGACGTGTTTGTTGGTCACGATGTAGCCGTTACCACGCACGATGAAGCCCGTGCCGGCGGAGACCTGCTTAGTCGTCGTGCCGACCTGCTGATACACCGGCACCTGCATTCCGAATCCTCTAAAGAAAGGGTCGTTGCCGAACGGATTTTCGTATGTGACCTGAAGCAGCGGCACCACCTTACTCTCAACTATTGAAACAACTGCGGGCGAGACCTTCGCCACCGCGTCTTGGAGCAGTTGGCTCTGGGACTTCTGCACTATCTGTCCGCGTCGCGAGAGTTCGGCGAGATTCGCCGCGGTGCTGGAGGCGGTCAATGTCGCATAATTCGCGAGTTGAATAACCTCTGACTGCAGAGTAGCTACCGAGCCCGAGAGGCGTGCTATCTTGCCGTTCTGATACACGAGCCCTCCGACGAGCCCAATGAACGCCATGAGCGACGCGAGTGCGATAGTGTCGGTTCTCTTCATACTATTATTATACCTAATCTGTGGACCTGACCGGTTTCGAACCGGTTACCTCCTCATTGCAAATGAGGCGCTCTACCAATTGAGCTACAGGCCCACCAAAGTTTTTAATCTAGAAAAAGGCCCATCACACGACTTTACCGCGAGAGAGCTAGATTGACCAGATGTGTGATGAATTCTGGGAATGTTACGCCGACTGAAGCGAGGGACTTCGGCATAAGCGATTTCTCTGTGAGCCCGGGGAGCGTGTTCGTTTCCAGATAATACACACCCTTCGGCGTCACGATAAAGTCGCTACGAGAGTAGTGACGTAGACCGAGCGCTCTGTGCATCACTCTCGCCGCTCTCTGCAGCTCTTCTGTGACCACGCGTGAGAAGTTTCCGGGACAGACCTCTCGCGTCTCGCCTGAATACTTAGCCTTGTGAGAGAAGAAGTCGTCGTTTGGAGGGACAATCTCGATAATAGGAAGTGCGTAGAATGCCTCACCGCGCAATCCTTCTACAACACCGGCGGTCGCCTCCTTACCGCGGATATATTCTTCGACAAGAACACCTGACGCGCCTTCATCAAATAACTCTCCAATCGCGGAAAATACGGGAACGTATCCGCCGACGATGGAGATACCGATTGACGAACCCCAGCCCACCGGCTTCACCACGACCGGCTGGTGGAATGTG
>CAZVYA010000047.1:0-5512 GCA_964631225.1 uncultured Candidatus Saccharibacteria bacterium | reverse complement strand
CTATTCGCCCCACCGACCCGTCAAACTCACATGCCGGTTCCACACCGGACGAAACTGATTTATACGAACTTATTCGCATACGCGCGCTAGCCTCGCAGATGTCAGCCGCGAAGATTATGCGCACCAACGTCGGGGCTAAGGCAGATGTAGACATTCCTCTATTTACTGCAAATGGTTCGCGCATTCTATTTACAGGGTGGTTGGCTCTGGATACCAAATCGCGCGGAGAAGACGTTGAACTGCCTAAACTAGCCATCGGGGACAACCTCTCCCTTCTCTCACTCGTAGCCGAAGAGAAGCAAACAGAACCGCCGAATCGCTACACAGAAGCAGGTCTAATTAAAGAATTGGAGAAGAGAGGTATAGGCCGTCCTTCTACTTATGCATCTATCATGAAAACAATTCAGGACAGAGGGTACGTGGAGAAACTCGCGCGAGCGCTAAAGCCTACGGCGACGGGAATGGTGGTCTCCGGTTGGCTGGAGGAAAATTTCCCGACCTATGTGAGCGATACCTTCACTGCCGAGATGGAGAACGAGCTGGACGAAATCGCACGCGGCGAGCGCGGATACACAGAAACTTTGACCGCATTTTACGGACCGTTTGAAAAAGCGGTTCGAGCGAAGGATAAACTGCCAAAGGCGACATCGCTCGGCGACTCCGGAGCTGAGTTCCCCTGCCCTCTCTGCGGCAGTCCGATGGAGAATAAGCTAGGGCGCGGAGGCGTCTTCATGAGTTGTAAGAAGTATCCGGACTGTCTCGGTGCGAGGATGGAGGACGGTGCGGAGCTGAAGAGTGATGAACCAATCGGAAACGACCCTGCGACAGGTATGCCAATTTATATAAAGACGGGGCGCTTCGGGCCGTATGTAGAGATGGCGTTACCGGAGGAAGTAAGCAGCAAGCAGGAGCAGCCGGCAGAAAAGAAATCAAAACGTAGTCGTGGACGGCCGAAGACGGCCGCCAAGCGCGCGAGCATCCCAGCTGGCACCGACCTATCGCAGGTCACGCTCGCCGACGCTCTCAAATATCTATCGCTCCCGCGCGAGCTCGGGATGCATCCCTCAACCGGCAAGGCGGTCTTCGCGAACACCGGACGCTTCGGCCCCTACGTCGGGAGCGACGGCGAGTTCCGCTCGCTGAAGGCGAAGGTCGGCGACCCGTACACAATCACTCTCGACGAAGCGCTCTCGCTCCTCGCGACGCCGAAGCTCCCGCCCAAGGGTGTGGAGATAGTGAGAGAAGTCGGCAAGCATCCGCGCACGGGCAAATCTCTGGTTTTATATAAGTCCAAACAGGGCCTCTTCTTGAAAAAAGGTCTCCGTCGCATCTACCTCCCAGAGACTGTTGTCCCCTCCTCCCTCACCCCAGACGAAGCCGCTGAGTATTTGAAATGACCATGGAATCACCTCGCCACTCTTCAGACGAGAAAAAACCGGATTCGAGGCTTCGAGCCGAGCAGCTCCTACAGAAAGTCGACTTCGAGCTCCTACGCACTATTTTCTCAGAGGAGGTTCGTAGGTCAGGAATGGATCCTGCCAGCATCAATCTAAGAACTGTAGACGACGGAATAAGGCTCGATATCATAAAAGAATCAGCAGATGCTGGATACATGCCATGGACAAATGAAATAAAAATAGATCCGGAAAAGATTTCAGAATACAAATCGGGCAAAGGGGCGAATTTTGAAAATGAAATCTTCGGAGCCCTATGCCACGAAGAGACGCACGCAGTTTCTAGGCGTCCACATACCGGAATACTTCTGATAGAACTTTTTAGATTCCTACTCAATAAACCAACGATGCAAGTCGGGGTCGAGTATTCAACTCGTTCCGATGAGACGTCATTTAACATTCTCAACGAAGCGATAACCGACACGGTGGCTGAAGAAGTTTATGACGAATATATACGTAGGAGCGGTGACCGTTCTTTGTTTGGCGACCACGCTGGTACATCGGAGTTCCCAAGGACATACATTTATGGACGGATAGTTCTTAGAGCGTTCATATCTGCATTGGTTCGTGCAACTGATATTCCTGAGGAAGTGGTGTGGGGAGGCATAAAACGCAGCTTCTTCTCCGGCATCAATCTAGCCAGTCGAGAGCTAACAAAGCTCTACAAAGAAATACTGCGGATTAATGCGGCGGAGATCATGAGGAATCCGACTTCATCCCACGACATTTCCAGCGACACGATAAAACAACTTAACCGTATCGGCACGGGTGAAGTAGAAGAACTTGCGATGGAGTTGGCGAAATCGATAGAGACAATGAGCTGGTCTGCCGCACTGAAGAAGCGGGCGACAAACATACTCCATAAAATAATTCCTTCTGAATCCTCTTCTGATAATTTGAAATAGCTAGGCAAAAAGAAACCGGCGCTGGGCCGGTTAGGTAAGGGCACGTTTTAAGAACTGTAGCTGTTGTCCGATACGGAGTCCTCGAAGAGGTACTCTCACGTGCCGCAGCTCCGGCTCGATGAACTTGCGGTACCGTTCTCCGGCGAGCAAGACGAACTCATTCCTCTTCAGATCCGCTACACGACTTAATTGGGAGAGCGCCCCCACAGACCACGCTCTGACTTCTGCCATGGACATCGCATTCAGCGTCTCGTCATACAAAGTCACGATCTCCTCGGGTCGCAGAAGTCCGTACTTAGCTGATAAAATGAAGATCACATCCGGCTTCAGACTTCTGGCGTAGGCAAGACTGAGCTGAAAAAGCGGACTGACATACAAATCCTGCGCTTTTGCAGTCGTAGACAATTTCTTACGTGCGCACGATACAAGAACGATTTTACCCCCGCGCATACAGGACATAATCCCTCCGCAATAAACGACCCGCCCCAGTGTACCAGTTCTGAGACAAAAGAAAATATTCGTATCTGTAGACGGTCGTCTACTGATTAGAATATTGCATACGATGGACACGGAGTGTTGGTCAACCTTGTTTGATAAAAAGAAACCGGCGCGAGGCCGGTTCGGGTGAGCGGTTTAGACTCTCGCTACCAAGTTTGTGACTAATCGGGCCTTAACAAACGCGTGAGAACATCCCGCAAGGCGCACGCGGTATCCCTCGTCATTGGGATTTGGGTGATAATCCTGCCACACCTGCGGAACTGATCGATAGGAAGCCAGGGAGTTTTTGTTCTCTTTACCCTTACTCTCGGATTTGTAAGTTTGAGTTTTCGGGTAAGGGCTACCATAACGACTCCGTCCTTCCTTGTACCTGCATAAACGCGACGATCGTCTTCCCACGGGAGTCTGACCCCACAGGCCTTTGTAATACGACTATTTCGAACCATTCTTTGCTCCTTGATCAAGAATCTGACGACAATCTACCACTGGTGTTGTATAGTGTCTACCTATGACCACCGTCAAGGAGATTGTGGGCGCGATGGCGGGAGCGACGAAGGAGGATATCGCCGTCGTGGAGAAGGCATACGAATTTTCTAAAAAGGCGCACGAGGGCCAACTTCGCTTCTCCGGTGAGCCTTATTTCATACATCCGGCGGCTACCGCTAAGACTCTGGCCGAATACGGCATGGACTCTACGACTATCGTAGCCGGCCTCCTTCACGACGCGATAGAGGACGGCCGCGTCTCGCGCGAGGAGGTAGAGAAAGAATTCGGGAAAGAACTGCTATTTATAGTCGACGGCGTGACCAAGCTCGGCACGCATAAGTATCGCGGGGCTGAGCGCCACGCAGAATCATTGCGTCGGCTACTTGTCGCCACGGCGAGCGACATTCGCGTGCTTATCGTGAAGCTCGCTGACAGAAAGCATAATATGGAGACGCTCTCGCACGTGCCTGAGGAGAAGCGTCGTCGCATCGCTCTCGAGACGCTGGAAATCTACGCGCCAATCGCCGACAGACTCGGGATGGGGCGAATGAAACGAGAGCTCGAGGACATCGCATTCCCATACGTGGACCCAGACGCCGCGCGACACACCGCGGAGATGCTTAAGTTAAAAACGCAGGAGACCGAGGCCGGTCTCGCGAAGATGCAGAAGGACCTGCAGCGCGAACTTGCGAAAAAAGAGTTAAAGAATTTTCGTACGGCGATACGAATGAAAGGTCTCTGGAGCCTGCATCAGAAGTTGAAGCGTAAGCACGACGATATACATTTAATACATGACATAGCTGCGTTGCGTATTATTGTAGCGAGCATCGAAGACTGTTACACGACGCTTGGCGTCGTGCATGCCCTCTATAAGCCTCTGCCGGGAGAATTTAAGGACTACATCGCCTTCCCGAAGCCGAACGGCTACAAATCGCTCCACACCACAGTTCTGACGCCGGAGGCCGGTGTCGTAGAAGTCCAAATCCGCTCGGAGGAGATGCATCGTCGCGCACAGTTCGGTATCGCCTCGCACATGTCCTATAAACAACTTGGTAAAGGAATAGACAAGCTGGACAAGGACGCGCAAAAAAGCAGATTTTCTTCACTCTCTTTCACATGGGTTCGCTCGCTCGTCCCCTCTCTTATGAAATTTTCTAAGAAGGAGGGCCCCGTCAGGAATGCTGTTAAAATGCCTCCTTGGCTCTCTGAGCTCGCCGAGGCGCACGCCGACATAGCCGGCTCTGAAGAGTTCGTCGAGGGGCTCAAGGAGGATTTCTTCTCGCATCGCGTATTCGTCTTCACTCCGCAGGGCGATGTCATCGACCTACCCGCAGAGTCGACGCCGATTGATTTCGCATATGCGATACATAGCGACCTTGGCGACCATCTTCAGGGCGCGAAGGTCAACGGTAAAATGGTCTCTTTTGATACACCGCTCGGCAACGGAGAGGTTGTAGAAATTTTACGACGTGACTCAGCGCATCCTTCGGCGAAGTGGCTTGAATTCGCACGCACTTCGCTAGCACGACGGCATATCCGCTCGGCACTTGGAATGACCGAGCCGTCTAAGCCGTCGCGACGCCGAAAACGCAAAATTGGACATCCGATGTCCTAGCGCATTTGGACATCGGATGTCCAATTTTAAACCGTAAAGTTGCTGACCGAGTAGAGCCCGTCTTCTTTCGGCTCTTCGGGCGCAGCGGGCGGAACAGGGTCGCCTGCGAGCTGTGTAGTATTTGGAAAAATCTGAGGCGACTCACTTGTAGCTCCTCTTGCCTCCCGCTCGGTAGCGAGCGCATCAACGAGCTGTTGGAGGTCGTCAGGCGAAAAAAAGTCTATGCGGAGGCACCCTCCTTCTGCATTCGTCTCTATAATAACGCGCGTACCCAGCGTCTCTGTGAGCGACTTCTCCAGCTCCACCATCTCGGCGGACTTACGATGATACTTATGCACTCGCTCCTGTGCGATAGAGCGCGCTATGCGTTCTGCGGCTCTGACCGGTAGCCGTTTCAAGATTATTTCCTTAAAGAGAGTCTCGCGCTCCTCCGGTCGGTCGTTCAGCGCCATAAGCGGGCGCGCGTGGCCCTCACTTATCTCCTTCCCAACAATCGCGTTCTGCATATGCTCCGGTAGAGAGAGAAGTCGAAGCGAGTTAGAGACGTATTCCCT
>CAZVYA010000046.1:0-5525 GCA_964631225.1 uncultured Candidatus Saccharibacteria bacterium | reverse complement strand
CGCGTGTCGCCGGCGGGTCCCGGTGCCGATTTTGAGTGCGATTTTGACCAAGTCCCAATCCGAGACATCTTGCCAGGCGACTACGTCCAGTCGCTCCACGAGCGCACAAATCGCGTCGTCTACTCGCGCGTGAACGCGCTGATTGACATGGGCGAACAGGAGGTCTACGAGCTGGTCACCAAGTCCGGCAGGCGCATCCGCACCACCTCCAACCACCCGTTTTTGGCTAGACGTCCCCGTGCCGACTTTGACGCTGCACCTGCAGTCGCTTCCGTATGAACCACTTTATGAAAAAGTCAAACTTTTCACCAAAATCTATATCACGGATACCGGGGGTAAATGCTAAAAACCCCGAAACTCGTGCTATTTGTGGAGTGGATATTCGTGATATAGCGCCCAGAACACTATCTATATACGTCCTTGCGGTGTCTCACGCGGATCAGTTGCAACGTTCGTTCGTCTACAAAGCGGAACAACACTCGCCAATCCCGCGAGATGCGGAAAGACAAAAGGCCGACGAGCGGTTCGGTCAGATTCTTAGTATGCAAAAGAGGGTCGTATGGATTGGCGCGCAGCCGTTCTATCAGTTCAAAAAGCTTGCGGCGATGCTTACCGGAGAGCACCGTGGCGCTTTTGATAAATCGCGCATGATGTACAACGTCAAACATTCGCGCGTGCTATCTCGGCGAGGAACGCTTTCGCGTTTTCAAAATGAAATCGGCGTTGGGGCTTCTCACTCACCGCACGAAGCATCTCCCGCACGAATTCCGGACGGTATTCGCCCTCGGGGTCCTTCCCGACAATGCTTATCGCGAACGAGCGGAGCATCCGCACCTCTTTTTCTAGTGCAATCATGTTCATATGCGCACAGTATACCAAATCGTACCCATCTGTCTATTACAAACAAACACGGCCTCGTTGCCGAGGCCGTGTTGAGGGAAGCGCGCGTTCTTCCGAATACAAGTTGGCTCCAGCGCGAAGCCATGGGGCTTCGCGCGAATGCGCGACACAGCGGTTGTCAACCCGCAGCGACACTTGGTATGGGGTGCTGGGAAATTATAACACTGGCAAATGAGCTCAACCGATGGGGATGCTCGTTTTATGCTGGTGTATGCACGTCGTCACAGCAACGAGAATCTTGGGAAGTGCTCTCCCTCACCCCCATCGGGCGATCTCTAAACACAGTATGATTGAAAAATCCGCCAAAGACAATAAGGGTGTGGATAAACGTCCCGCTGCCGGCGTTGCCGAGCGTTTCGGGCGATTTATTTCTGACGCGGTCTTTGGTCCTGAAAGGAAAAAGGACGGGCTCAACGTCCCCGTGCCTGAAGTTGCCTCTGCGCCTGCGGCGCTCCCCGTGGCGGCTCGGGCGACGATGACCACCGGCACGGTCTGTCCTTATTGTAATTCAACCGACTTCGTCAAGCGTGGCACGCGCCAGAAGAAGCACGAGGCGGTCCAGCTCTACCTGTGCCGTAATACGGAATGTGGTAGGACTTTCACGGCGGAGCGCGTGAAGGGCAAACGATTCCCGCTGAACGTGATTCTAGAGGGCATCAGCTATTACAACCTCGGCCTCTCACTAGAACAAACCTGCGAATTCTTGGGCAAGAAATTTCCTGAAGTTACGGCACCGATTCCGGCAACGTTATCTTCTTGGATAGAAGAATATAAAGAAATTTGCCGATTTGAACGCATGCGCCCCTACGCGATAAAACTGTTCCCGCCGGCTAAGATGATAGAGGTGACGACGATGGCGCACCGCCAGCTCTACCGCTTCCGCTACCACCGCGCGAAGACACTTTTATCTATGGAGGAGTTCAAGAACCGAAGGTTTGGAAGGCTGAAAGAGTATCTGGACAACGTATCTGCCGAAACGCCGCATCAGTATTTCCAAGACGGCGAGCGAATGAGCGAGATACGGAGCAAGTTTGATAAGACCGACATGATAGTGAAGAGCAAGTCCAACTACGCGAACAAGCTTGCCGAGTTTGTCCTGCGGAGCGTTGCGGACAATCAGGCGCGGCACGATGCCTTGCAGAGATTTATGATAGCGAACGACTCGGTGACTATCGCGACCGAGGTGCCGGTCTATATTCGCAGAGAAGATGTGGAGCATATGGAGAATGAGCTGAAGTTTCGTATCACAAACGATGGTCTGCTTGAATTAAAAGGCGATAAGCAGGCGCAGAGATTCCCGAAGTTGCTCACGGGACACATAGATATAGTGCAGATACGAAACGGCATGGTGCACATCTTGGACTACAAGCCGAACGCGAGTAAGGAGAAGCCGATTGAACAGCTTACGTGGTATGCGCTCGCATTGTCACGATTAACCGGCTTACGATTGTTTGAATTCAAATGCGCGTGGTTTGACGATAAAGATTTCTACGAATTCTACCCGCTCCACATTGTAAAAAAGTTACAGCCAAGCAAGCGCGCGCGGAAGGTCCGGTACCGCGACGGGAGTGTCGCAGCCGTTCCGCGTTCTGACGAGCTCGTCATTACATAAATACATATGATGAACTACGCACAGTCTAAATATAAGAATAATCGGACGTTTGTGCCGCGTAAGCCCGTGAAGACTTTCAGAGATTTGGACATCTACCAGAAGGCGATGGAGTGCGCGGTCATCGTGGTTAAGAATATCAGGCCGAAGTTGGTAACGCTGAAATATCCATTTATAGAAGGCATCACGGACTGTGCGATGAGCGTCCCGCTCTTCATCGGCGAGGCGCACTCTATCCGGTTCGGTAATTTCGCGCTCGGTCTCCAGCTTATAGAGAAGGCAATGTCGGGGTGTAACAAGATGATTATCTATCTAGAACATATTAAAGGTATGTACGGCGAGAAGGCGGATGTTGATGGTGTGCTGGACGAGATAGTCGCGCGATACGCCGAGACGCGCACCAAGACCTTTCATTTGGAGCAGTCGTGGAAGAAGTGGGGGCGTCCCCCTGCCGACGTTGCCGGGAGCGTGAAGCGCAACTCTGCTAGAATAACCTTATAAACCATGACCACATTGCTGAAAAAAATGAGGGGCGATAAAAAAGGCTGGTACAAGGTCTCGGACCTTGTCGCAGGATTGGAGATCGCAGTGCCGCGCACATCCGGGGGAAGTCAGACTTCAAATTCAGATCCTAGAAGTCTGACTTCTTCGGATGTGGTATGGGATGAAATAATTTCCATAAAACCCGTCGGCAGAGAACACGTCTACGACATTGAAGTTGATGGCACGCACAACTTCGTCGGTAACGGCATCTTCGCACACAACACCTATGTCCTGCGCGCGAATACTATGCTGGCGGTTGAGGGGGTGGTCGTTCCTGTGCCGACGTTGCCTGTGTCTGGCGGGCTTCCTTCTGCGTCATCTGCTCTTATTTCCCAAATCCCACCCGAAGTTTTAACGGCCGACGGTTTGGGCGTTGATTTATTTAAGCTCTCCACCTACAACCTCGCGACCACCACCGCGCTCGCCGCGCGTATGGATGCCGAGGAAGTGAAAATGACATCCCTTGAATCGCGCGTAACAGCATTGGAAAGCGGGGCGGTGAGCTCGGCCGGAGCAACTTCGTCCCTCTCTCTTTCCAGTTCCACTTTGGCCTCCGTTCTTTCCGATTTCGGCGTGTTAATCCAGAAGGGCATCGCACAGTTCAACACCCTCGTCTTCCGTCAGCTTGTCGCCTCTAAGGACGCCGACGGTACCAGCTCGGCGGGTAACTCGACAATCTGGGCGAACAACACAGTCGCGCAGGTCAGTAACTCTCTCGTGCTCCCGTCTACAAAAGTATTCGTCACATTCAATTCCTCGGTCAACGGCAGTTGGTGGGTGAGCGACAAGACGACGGGGAGCTTCCGCGTCGTCTTGTCCACTCCACAGGCGTCGGATGTAAGTTTCGACTACTTCCTCGTCCAGACAGAGGGCCAGATCGCCACCTCCTCCCCTATGACCTCACTTGGCGGTGAAACCGCCAAGTCGTCGGCATCTTCTTCAAGCGACAACACGCCACCGGTGATTACGCTTCTCGGAGATAACCCAGTGTACCTCTCGGTCGGCGGGACATACGTGGAGCCTGGCGTGACAGTCACCGACGATGTAGACGGGACAGCGCCGGTAGTCACCTTCGTTGACGGCGTACAGATGGAGGCGAACTCTGGGTCAATCGACACCAGTAGCCAGACGACACACATCATCACCTACTCGGCGACCGACGCGAAGGGTAATCTCGCGACAGCGAACCGATCCGTCATTATCGGCTCTCCGGCGCCCGA
Source organism: uncultured Candidatus Saccharibacteria bacterium (assembly GCA_964631225.1). Taxonomy (GTDB): domain Bacteria; phylum Patescibacteriota; class Minisyncoccia; order Phycocordibacterales; family Phycocordibacteraceae; genus C7867-001. Next base: position 1,253 of record CAZVYA010000046.1, on the reverse strand, counting down.
CTCCGGCAGTCAGACTTCTCCGACGTCCTCCGGAGTCGGAGCCCCGACTTCTGACGTCGGGGCTGACACAACGCCCGCCGACACCACTGCGCCGGTGGTGACACTCGTCGGCGATGCAGCTCTGCAGATTAACGTAGGTGACGCCTTCACCGACCTCGGCGCGACCGCTACCGATGACGTGGACGGCGCGCTCACGCCGGTTGTCACCGGTTCTGTCGATACCGCGACAGAGGGCTCATACACTCTCACCTACACAGCGACCGACGCAGCGGGGAACTCCGCCAACGTCTCCCGCCTCGTCACCGTCGTCGCTTCGGCGTCTGCGCCAAGCTCGTCCTCAACTTCGTCTGACACCTCCACCGCCACTTCCTCCCCCTCCACAACGACCACTCCCTAGTATTTCGCAAGGTTCGACCTTGCGAAGACATTAAATCGCAAGGTCGAACCTTGCGATTTTTTTAGTACTCTTCTTCTTTGTATGAAAGCCAGTCGTCCACTTCTGTTTCAAATGTTTTTGACGTGTCGAAATATTCCGGAAGGGCATCTTTCGTAAGAATTCGCGATTCAATACGAGATACACCAAGGTAATCTAGGTAACTGGAATCGCGATATTCAGTCAGATAACTTTTTGCCCTCTCTCTATTTCGTATACCGCTCTCTTTCCACCTCGGCTCGATGAGTTTTATTGGGTTGAGATGAATATAGGAGACAATGTATTTAAGATACCGATCTTCATCAGCATGTGTCGCCTTGAATTTCCCTTGGAAGAGGGCACCGGAGCGTTCGTATAGTTTATTGAAATACATCGTATAACCAGTCATAATTTTTTGCATAAATTTGCTGATGCCCTGATCTTCTTTCTCGCGCACCAACAGATGAAAGTGATTCGGCATAAGACAATAGGCGCATATATCCACCAATGCCTCTCCACGCTCAACATCAAAAAACGTCTCTATTTTTCGCAAGGTCGAACCTTGCGATTTTTTGATATCGTCAATACGAACCGGCTCGGTGGTGTTACAGAGATAGAGGAGAGCTAGGAATCTCTCTCGATCTTTCTTGGATGTGAATATTTCGCGTTTCTCGGTACCGCGATTGTAAAGATGATAAAACTCACCGGAAGCGATAGGGATGTTTCTGGACATTGTTTATATTATAGCAGGACGTTTCGCAAGGTTCGACCTTGCGAAATTATCGATATTCTTAAATACACAAGGGCAAATAGCTGATACTATATACTTTATACTTTATAC
>CAZVYA010000045.1:3778-5568 GCA_964631225.1 uncultured Candidatus Saccharibacteria bacterium | reverse complement strand
ATGGACGTGCTCTACCAACTGAGCTATCTCGGCGCGCACTTGCGCATAGTAGCGGATAATCCCTGCACTTTCAATAAAATTTTGTATACTTACCCTATGGAAGGCTTATCTAATTATGAAAAAGAAAATCGCCCATGGGGAAACTTTGAGCGCTTCACGCTGAACGAAAAAACGACGGTAAAAATAATTACGGTGAACGAGGGCGAATCCATCAGTCTGCAGACGCACAATCACCGAGACGAGTTCTGGCGAGTGATTAGGGGCGTAGGAATTATTAGAATCGGAGACAAAGATAACGAAGCGCGCGAAGGCGATTCATTTTTTTGCAAGCGCGGTTCTGAACATCGCGTCACTGGTGGCGCCGGTGGAACTATTTTTCTGGAAATAGCCTTCGGCGACTTCGACGAGGGAGACATACACCGCCTCGAAGACCGATACGGCCGAACCTAGCCACTAACTCTGAAAGTTCACTTGGAACGGGTACATGCCCATTCCGCACATGCCGTTCAGTAAGCCCGCTGATGGGTTCGCTATGGCGACGTCAGTGATGCCTGTGGACGGCAGATTTCTGCTTACATCCATACTAGGGATGCGAATATAAGAGGAGCAATCGAATGTCCCGCTAGTATGGAAGCGGATAATCGTAGGGATTCCGGCCTTCGCCGTCGTCGTACGCGGGGTGTATCCGCCCTTCGCGGTGATATCTATAATCTGCTGGCCGTCCACGATGCTGACGTTATTCGCCGCAGTCTCGCTCGCGGCACTCGGCTTATTCAGCGAGAGAACGAGCGCTCCAGCTACGAGCGTAATGGAGATAACGACGGCGAGTTGAAGAGGCTTCATGAATGTTTGAATGATACTAGAAGTTGAACACCGGGGGAATGATGCCTATGATGACAAGGCTGTTGATGATGTTAAAGAGTGCGAACAATATCACTACGAGTCCGGCTGATTTAAAGAAGATTCCGGACTTCGAACTGTTCTTTATACTGAATGAGCTGAAGCCGATAAGCGCCAAGACCGGCAGTGTGCCAAGCGCGAAGGATAGCATCGTGAAGCCGCCGGTGAGAAAGCTCCCCGTAGTGAGACTGTAGAGCTGCATCGCTTGAGTAAATCCGCATGGTAGAAAGAAGGTCGCCACGCCAACGAGAAGCGGAGTGAGCCAATGATTCAACTGCGAGACGCCTAGCGCGTGCTTAGCGAGAAACTTCGGCATGGAGGGCTGTAGTCGCTTAAACGACGGGAACACGTCTAGCAGATTAATACCGAGGATGAGCATCACGATGCCGACGAGAGTTCCGAGCACGAACATGCCGGTTGCGTTTAGCGTAAATGCAGAACCAAGAGTGCCGATAACACCGCCGAGAATAAAGAACGAGACAAGACGCCCGACTTGGAATAGAATCTGCGGTTTTACCCTATCTCCCTCGCGTGCAAAGGTCGCGGACATTGAGAGAACTAGCCCGCCTACAACCGCCATACAAGTAGAGAGTGACGCTACAACTCCGATGAGAAATGCCGTGCCGTAGGAGACAGAACTCGTGTTAACCAAGTTAACGATACCGAGCTTCTGCAGCAATATGAAAAGCACTGCGAACGCGAGCGCGATAGGGACCGCATAAGCGAAGTCCGACCAATTTTTCTCATGCTCCAATCGCTCCACAGAGAGCGAGTAGCCGTGCTTCTCGAGAGTCTGCGAGAGTTCGCGGCAGATATCTTCTTTCGTCCGATTGCCGAAGTCGCCGCACACCTCTACAGTGCGCGTGTGAAGACTGGATGTCGCTTTTGAA
>CAZVYA010000045.1:0-3768 GCA_964631225.1 uncultured Candidatus Saccharibacteria bacterium | reverse complement strand
CATAGCCGACATCAGTGAGTTCACTCTCGGTCAGGAGGACGCACGCCTCGCAGTGCATGCCCTTCACATGAAATATGTGCGTTTTTTGATTTTTATCCGACACCAGAACCACTATCCTACCATCTTTTTTATTTACCGGTTAATTTTGTTGAACAGATAAACGAACAAGCCGACTGCCAAGAGCGCGACAATGTTCCATATAACAAGACCGGAAATAAATGTGGTGGGCGTCACGACATTCTCGCCTAATTCAACAGTCGTATGAAGCCCGTACAGCATAAACGCCGACCTAATACTCGGGAATAACGCTACTCCTACGAAGCAAACGACATACACGATGCTTATCCATGCTGAAGCGACCTTCAGAAGATGTTTTGTGTTAATCATAAGTTAATTTTACTACAATAATTTACGCAGAACATCCGCCCCCGCCCTGCCCACTCTGAGGTAGAACTACTTGAGAAGAAACGTTCGCGAAGCCTGACGAACTGGAATAATCTGCGCCGAGCATTTCCTTCGGCGAAACATTTTTCCACTCTATACCCTTGTTTTGCATATACGTAGCGATGGTTAAGTAGGTTTCCGGAAACCAATAAGAGTTCACCGCGAGAGCTGTTTTGTACATGTCTTGTTCGTTCACGCCTTGTGAAGCCATGATCTCCAACAGACCGAGCATCGCCATGCCGTGATTACAGTCAGGGAAGTGCGTAGAATTTCCGCAACACGGCCGGTAGATATTGCGCGATACGCGGTCCACGAGCGCCTGCTGTTCACTCGTGAGCGATATAAGCACGTGCATGTTGTAGTGGTTCATCGCACTACCATTCGCGAGTGTCCAGCCGCCTGTAGAAGCGAATCCGCCGGCTCCTCCGTATGCCGGATTCATCATTTCGTTTTTATCTTCAAGAATTTGGTTTTTATTAGAGAGTCCAAGCGCCCAGAGCAGATTTAGGAGGTAGCCGGAATTCCAGTTTGTGATGACTATTTTTTCGTTAGCATTCTTCTCTAAGAGTTTCTTATACTCTGCGGGGAACCCACCGCGATCTTTGTAGAGAGTCTCCAACTTCGCTTGGTCTACAGCACCGACCTCGACTAGTTTCGCACCTAGATCTCCCCACGTGATAGGCAGTGTCACACCGTCGGTAGGAAGAACTTCTTGTTCGAGTTGTGCTTGCTCTTTCTCCGCACTCACAGGCGCTCTCTGCCACGGGGCCGCATAGATAGACGACGCGACAAGGACACCGACGATGAGAATGCTTATAGGCGTCGGATACTCTCGCCACAATGATTCGATTTTCTTTTTTATTTCCATAGTTTAGTTTTAATTAGCAACATTGTTCCATTTTTTTCTCTATTTCACTAGAGCCTGCACCCCTCGATCCGGCTGCTGCACTGCGCGAATATGTTGTGATGAGCGCGAACAGAACGAGAAGTGCCACGGCGAGAATAACCGTTAGCCACTCTTGTTCCATAACAGCATATGCGGCCACAAAGCCGGTTGGAATAAAGGCCGCTTTCCAGAGAAGTGTGGATCCCTTCGAGGGGTCACCAAGTTTTTTCTCAAGCTGATACGCGACACCGACTACTGACCCGCCCATAAGAAGCGCTGGGATTATTAGGTTAATCTGATAACCCAAGAGGTGTGCACTGATAAGCCACACCCACGTTAAGAACACTCCTGCACAAATCGGGCAGACAGTGAAAGGCAGAATCCGATTAGTTAACCATACCAACGCTGCGATAACGATAATTGAGACTATAGTGATAGTAATAAGCATATTTCTAGACTAAGAGAATAAGGGTACCGATACCAATCATGATGACACCGGCTATAAGACGAACATGTGAGAGATTGTCTCGTTTCCATTCCTGCATCTTGTCCACCACAGATTTATCAGCAGAGAACCATAGAACGAGCACGAGCGGGACAATAAGAATTACGTTGTAGAGGAATAGATACCAAAAACCGGTCGCGTAGGTTACTTGGTCGCGCAGGAGCCCGATAACCATAAGATACGGACCTCCCATGCACGGGAATTGGCAGACTCCGACCAATGCGCCCAGCAGGAATACTGCAATCATGGACGTCTTCTCCATGAGTCGCGCCATCGGCCTGTGCACAAAGGACGGCAGAACGAGCTTAATCGGCACATTCGGGAAGAATCTGTTTATCAGGTTGACGATACCGAAGATAATCAGAAGTGTTGCACCGAGCTTCCCCATGAAGTGGGGTGTGTTGAAGAGATGCAGGATTTTTAGAAGCCCGAGCCCGATCAGAAGATACGCAGCGAATATGCCTGCGATATACAATCCGCCTAGCTGAAGAATTTTCTTTCGCGTCATTTGCAGTCCGAACAGGAATGCGATGGTAATCAGAAGAATTGAGAAAGAACACGGGTGTACGCTGTCTAAGAGAGATGATGTAAGTACGAGTGGCAGGAGCCACTCTCCGCCTTGACTCATATTCCAGATGATTGTTGAGGTTATAGGACTGAATTTCAGAATAATGATTCCGAGAATAAATACGCCAACAACACACGCGATGATGATCTGCCGCTTCATGATTACGGAGTTACGAGCGCCTTTATTTCAAGCTGGACAGCGCCTCCGGACGTATCCGTGAGCGTGACGAACCGGTTAATCCTTCCGACGCCTGCGGGGCCGTGCGCATTCGGGTCGTATACGACGCGAATAATCCAACTTTCTCCGGCTTTTATAACTTCATTTGCCGGAGGGACGTATCCCATGCCGGGCATCTTGAACGGCCCCTTGATACTTCCGTCCGGCAGAACTATGAACGCTGAGGTGCACATGCAGGAAGAGAGAACGGTGCTGACCAAGATATCTTGGTCGGTTTTGTTTTCAACCGTGAATTCTTTTGTAACATTACCGTTCTTCATACTGATAGTACCGAAATCGTAGAAGATTTCCGGCGCGGTAAGAGCGCTTTTTGATGTGCCTGAAGAACCCGGAGCCACATTAATCTGTGTGGTAGTACCTCCCTTGCCCGCATAACCCAACACGAATAGACCGACGAATAAGAGCAACACGACAGCGATGATACTGATTGTTTTTGATTCCATAATAGTTAGAATTTAATCGCACAGCCCCTAAGGCGCCTTTGTCTATCGGCGAAATTGTGAGTACTCAAAAAGAGAGAGCCAGCGTTGCATCTTCCTGTTGTGCGAAGTAAAGGGCGGGGAGCTATATGAAATAGGAACGAAACGTTTGTATAAGAACGGCTGTAACAAAAATACGAAAACTGCAGATGTAAGGATAAGAAGAGCGGTAATTAAATTTAACGGGACGCTCATGAATGATTGATGCGCGGAGAGATGATGGATAACGCCCGGAAGAATGCTCGGCGGGCAGAGTGACGCTCCCATGGTAGAAAACGGGCAACCGCCTTGCATGTCTCCGTCAGCTCCGTATGTCATACCTGCAAAACTGAATAACGCCGTTGCCAAAAATGACAGTAGTATAAATATCGTGATGGTTTTTTTAGATGCAAAAGACATACGATGTATATTACAGCGTTTTTGCCTTAAGACGAAGCGAGTTGGAGACAACCGACACGCTCGAGAGCGCCATCGCGAGACCGGCGAATACCGGAGAGAGCAGCCAGCCGAAGAAAGGATAGAATATGCCGCTCGCTAGCGGAATGCCGACCACGTTATAGGCGAATGCCCAAAATAGATTCTGTTTGATGCCTCGCATAGTCAACTTAGATAGACGAATCGCTTTGACCAGTTTTGAAATATCTCCATG
>CAZVYA010000044.1:1753-5581 GCA_964631225.1 uncultured Candidatus Saccharibacteria bacterium | reverse complement strand
AGATATAAGTATAGGTGACTGGAGTTCAGAAGTGTGCTCTTCCGATCTGCACGCGCTGGACCTCCGGCTTCCTCAGGAACATCTTTGGCGAATACCGCGGCCTCATAGGCAGCCAGCGCCACGGCGCGCTCGGAATGCTTGTGCTGCCTACCGCCCTACTCTCAATTGCAAGCGGGATTCTGCTTTTCTCGCTGACGCTTTTCAAAATGGGCCAAAACGCTCTTGCCGCAGTAGAAGTCCGCGCCGGCATTCCGCTCTCTTATTCGATGATTCCCCATAGCTCGTTCGATTGGTTCTACTTCCCCGCGAGTGTGTACGTGCTCCTCGGCGTAGCCACGATTGTCGCCTCCGTTTCTTTGATTGCCATCGGCAAACGAATTTCAAGAACGCCGGGGAACGTGGCCTTTGATATCGTCCCGTACCTGCTCCTCTACGTCTTCGTTGTGCCGCTCTGGCTCATCACCGCAACCAGTGATGTCGCGCTCGGAAAGCGCCGCGGCTGGCGCTATTAGTACCCCTATGTCACTTGCCGCTCGAAATGCGCTTATAGCTCTTGGCATCACCGTCGTGCTTACGGGGACGGTCGCGTATGCCGTTAATTATTTGAACCGGGCGCGTGTGGCTGAACTGTCGGCTATCGGAGATAAGCTTGCGATTGATATCCTCTCGCTCGATACGCAATTTTCCCTCCTTACCGCAGCGCCGTGCGACAGCATCAGCTCCTCTACGACGCTCACGAGCGAACTCGCGGATCTCGGTACTCGCCTCGCCTATGCTGAAAGTCAGCTGGGGAGCGATGATGCGCAGGTGACACGGCTGAAGAACCAGTACTCTTTGCTTGAAATCCGTGACTACCTCATCAATAAACAGCTGGCAACCGCCTGTGGAACGAAGCCTCCCGTCACCGTCCTCTATTTCTACAGCAATGCCGGCGACTGCAGTGATTGCGATAAAGCGGGCTATGCGCTCTCCTATCTGCACGAAACCTATCCAAGTCTGCGCGTGTATTCTTTCGACTACAATCTCGACCTCGGCGCCCTGAAGACCCTCATCGCCGTCACGAAAGTAGCCAATACCCTCCCGGCCTTTGTCATAAACGGCAAGCACTCTTACGGCTTCGTGTCGCTTGAAAATCTCGAAAAGCAATTTCCCAAAGGATCTCTTTCAACGTCGACCCCGAAACTTTGAGCCGCCTCCCAGATTCGAACTGGGTACCTGCTCATTACAAGTGAGCTGCTCTACCAATTGAGCTAAGGCGGCTTATATTCACTGTATATCAGAAATCTCTGGATGTGTCGCTTTCAAACGGCTCTTGAAGTCGGAGAGTGTCTTTACGAACGCTCTCGTGCTCTCGCGCGGTGTGGTGTTTATGTCGTGCCGCGAGCGCAGGTGCATGACGAGCCGCGTAAGTAGCCGCTCCGTGGCGCGCACTGACTGAAGCGAGATGTGCGCGATATCATGGCCCAAACGTCCAGCGAGACGCCGCACCTCGTCGCGCAAGAAGACTCCTAGGTCAACGTGCGCGAGGACAAACTCAATACGCTCTACGTTCCTGTCTAGACGCGCGCGTTCCTGTGCGAAGAAGCGAATACCGCGACGCGTTTCATAATCGGTAAGCACCAGAAAGCCGCCGAGAAGCGCGAGCGAGACAAAGATGAAAATAAGATACATCACGGCTAGGAGCGAACGGAGAGGCGCATGAAGCGACTTACCTCGATGCGCTCGCCGAATTTCTGCGTCGCCTCGTCGAGAAGCTGTCGCACGGTCTTACTCTCGTCCTTGATGAACGGCTGTTCTAGGAGCACGTGGTCGCGGAAGTGGCTCGCCAATTTCCCTTCTAGAATCTTAGTCTGCATTTCCTTCGGTTTATTCGCAACCTCTTTCTCGAAGACTGCGACGGCGGCGCTCTTCGCATCGTCAGAAATCTCGAGCATTGCAGTATACATCGGGTTAGTGGCCGCGACCTGCATCGCGATATCGCGCGCGAGCACTCCGAACTCAGGATTCTTGGCGACGAAGTCTGACTCGCAGGAGAGCGTTACCATCGCTCCGATCGCGCCGTCGTGCACATAGCTCCCGACGATACCGGCTGCGAGCGTTCGCTCAGCCTTCTTCTCCGCGGCGGCGGCAGAATGCTTCTTCAGAATTACCTCAGCCTTGGCGAGGTCTCCGCCGGCTTCTTCGAGCGCCTTCTTGCATTGCATGACGGACACGCCGGTCCTCTCGCGCAGTTGTTTTATAACTTCAGTCGTAATTTCCATAATTATTTATATATTATCACACGCGAGGTCGCGGTAACTCATTTTTCGTCGAGTGGCTGCAGTGCCTCGAGCGAGGCCGAAAAGTGAACTACCGCGACCGTCGCTTACGCCGCCTGCCCTTTCACGAATGCCTCGGTCAGTTCGGAGAGAACGAGCTCTACAGTCTTGCGGGATGTGTCGTTCGCGACTATCGGATACGTCGCGTCGCGCAGATCGCAGTCCGAGCTCATAATCGCGATAATCGGGATCCCCGCATCTCTCGCCTCCTTCACCGCGTGCTTCTCGTGCTTGGTGTCTACGACAAGAAGAGCGTCGGGCTTCTTCGTTAAAGTCGTGATGCCGTCTAGTCGCTCGGTTAGACGCTTCTGTTCGCGTCCTATCATAACGAGCTCCAGTTTGGTGTGCTGCTTGGCGAGCGCCCCTGTCGCTGACTTCTCGATAAGCTCGGCGAGTCGGTCCACACGCTTCTTAATCTCGGTCCAGTTAGAGATGGTGCCGCCGAGCCAGCGTGCCGCAACATACGGCGCGCCCACCCCCTGTGCCGCCTTCTTTACAAGCGCCGCGATCTCTACCTTCCCACCAACGAATAGAACTGTCTTCCCTTCCTTCGCCAGCGCGGCCATCACAGCCTTCGCGGCCTCCAGCTGTTCTGTCGTCTTTACCAAATCAATAATCTCCTGCCGGCCCTTAGTGCCCACCAAGAAGGGCTTCATAGATGGGTGTCGACGGCTCTTCACCTGCGCGAAATGCGCCCCTGTGTCGAAGAGGCGCTTCAGCTCTGCCGTGCTGCTTACTCCAGTCATAATTGAGCCACTGTACCCGATTCCTCCTCGTAGCGCAAGCAACTTGGACATCCGATGTCCAAGTTTTGAAAACCAAAAAGAAAAAGTCCCAACACGCAATGACGCAGGGACTTTTTTAGAGCACTCTGATGACAAATGCGCAAAGAGAGTCCCCCAAGGTTCGTTGCCAGAAAGTAGCCATTTCCTCAGGCGTCATTTCGGAAATGTACTTGCCGGTTTCTGGATCAATTTGAATCGACTCGAGCGGATACCCAAGAACTGATTTATCGCTCCGTTTGCTAGTGAAGACGCGTGGCGTCTGAAGTGTGATCTCCGAAAACTTTCCACTTGGATCGGCTACACAGATACCGTACTCCCAATAACCGGTGACTTTACCGCCAAGAGATTCCACAAGTGCGGCACCGTGGTCGAGTAATTCTGCATCAGTCGCCGCAAGCGACCCGCCAATACGCCGTACGTGAATACCAGGCTGATCTTCCGGCGCAAGACCATTGAGAAATAAGGCATTGTCCATGGAGATTACGGTCTGCCCGAGAGCTTTCGCATATGCAATAGCTTTCTTCCGAGCATTTTCCTGCACAGTGGTTCCGTCCTCGACAACTTCGGGTAGCAATTTCTTGTCTGCTATCCCTTCGACTTGAATATTCGCCGGCATAAGAGCGTCACGCACCTGTGCGATCTTGGCCGGATTCGTCGTTCCCATTACGAGCTTTTTCATGATTGATTCCTTTGTTGTGCGGGTGGGGTGGCAATGGAGCCAAAAC
>CAZVYA010000044.1:641-1743 GCA_964631225.1 uncultured Candidatus Saccharibacteria bacterium | reverse complement strand
TTGTTAATCCGGTTGGATAATAGCACATTCATTAAGCAACTTGGACATCCGATGTCCAAGTTTGACGTGTTAGAATATAGTGTATGGATTTTGTGCATTTGATGGGACGCGGGGTTGAGAAGCGAGACGTCGTAATGGACGATTCTGATCGATTGCGTTTCATTCATAATCTATATGCGTTTAACGATTCAAATCCTGTCGAAAATTATGGCCTTCCCGCTCGACGCGAGGAACGTCCAAAACGCTCTTTGCTCGTGCATATACACGCGTTCTGTTTGATGCAAAATCACTATCATCTTCTTGTATCTGAGGCGATAGAAAATGGCATTTCGCTCTTCATGCAGAAGCTCAATATGGGGTATACGAAATATTTCAACGAGCGATACGAACGTTCTGGTGCACTCTGGCAAGGGAAATATCGCAAGGTACCCGTTGTACGTGATGCACATTTTCTCTACATTCCTTTTTACATACATCTGAATCCGCTCGATTACGTTATGCCGGAATGGCGAGATGGCGGCATAAGAAACGTGAAAGAGGCACTCAAGCATCTTGAGACTTACCGTTGGAGCAGTCATCTAGACTATTTTGGCGTCAAAAACTTTCCTTCAATTACACAACGAGACGAGTTGCAAGAATTGCTTGGAGCTCGCACAGCTTACGAAAAAACAATGGCGGAAATAATCTCAGATCAATCATTAGCTAACGGGGGAGATATTATCGAATTAAATTAGACCACGCCAAACTTGGACATCGGATGTCCAAGTTTAAGAGTTGCTGGCGGTGTGGAGGGAAGAGATGATGTCGTCGATGTCGCCCGCGAGACGCTTCGGCAGGTTGTGCCACGACTCGTTCAAACGATGGTCGGTAACGCGGTCTTGGAGGTAGTTATATGTGCGTATCTTCTCAGAACGGTCGGCGGTACCTATCTGGGACTTACGCTCCGCAGCGTGCTTCCGCGCCTCTTCTTCGTCATGGAGCTGTTCCAGCTTGGCCGAGAGGATCTGCATCGCCTTCTCGCGATTGGCGAGCTGACTTCGCTCGCTTGAAGAGCGCACGTCAATGCCGGTCGGTTTATGAATGAGCCTGACGGCCGTCTCCA
>CAZVYA010000044.1:0-631 GCA_964631225.1 uncultured Candidatus Saccharibacteria bacterium | reverse complement strand
GCCGGCCCCGCCAGAACGCGAGAATTCCATCTCTATGTCTGCAGGACTTATCTCAAACTTTGGCTTCGCGCGAATCGGTAGAACTGCTATAGAAGCGGTAGACGTGTGAATGCGCCCGGACTTCTCGGTGAGCGGGACTCTCTGGACGCGGTGTACTCCGGTCTCATAGCGGAGCGCGTCATACGAATCGGCACCCGCTATCTCCAGTGTAAGGTCATCAATGACGCGCGTCTTCCATCCCCTTTTTTCAGCATACTTCTGATACATTTCTTTCAAGTCGTGCGCGAAGATGCCCGCCTCATCACCGCCGGCGCCGGCGCGAAGCTCCATCACCACCGAGACCGGCTTCGCCACTTCTTCTTTTTCTTTATTCAAAATCTGTTCTATCTCCGCGAGAATGTCTGCCTGCCGTGAGCGTAGTCGAACGGACTCCTCATCCGCCATTATTTTTAAATCCGCGTCTGTTCCGGCCGCGCCCTTCGCATCCGCTATTTCCTTTTCCAGACGCTCATACTCCTCCGCTAGATACGCGGTAGCAAAATTCTTTTTAAAATCGGACGAATATTCCATGGTCATAGTATACGCGAAGCGGCAGTCGCATTTTTCATTGCCGGGGCGTCGATGCCCCTGC
>CAZVYA010000043.1:0-5590 GCA_964631225.1 uncultured Candidatus Saccharibacteria bacterium | reverse complement strand
TAATCGTATTGTTCTTTTTAGGCCGATAGTGCGACTCGGTCGTTGTCGTCGCCGTCTTTATATGCGAAGCAAATAGTTTATACGAGCCATTCTTATTTATTCGCCACTTGTAAGCAATAGAAGAGTTGCGGAAGGTCGTCGTTGCCTGTGGTGAGCCTGTCGAACCATACGCGAGCGCTTTCAGAGTAATCGTGTCGCGCTGTGACGGAGACGGCAGTTGCTCTGTATAGACCAGCGTTGTCGTATTACCGGACTCGTCGCGTGCGGTGACGAAGGTTGTGGCGATACCTCTGTACTCTTTTTGTTTTTTCTTAAGCGCTGGATAAGTCGTTGTAGCAGTGACTGTAGCTGTGCCGCTGTCGTCGGTACCGATAAATGAAATAGATTTGGTGGTTGTGCTGAATGTCATTTGTAGCTCTGGAGGTGTGGTGTCCAGAGTGACTGTGCCGTTTAATTTAGACGCGAGAGTAGCATCAACAATACCGTCGCCGTTTTTATCTATCTGCATCGGAGAGAGTGTGGAAATGTCAGATTCCACATTCAGGGCGACGATGGTGCTCGGAGATGTCGGGATATCTTTAAAGGTCGTGCTCGCTGTAAGCGCGTCACCGATGTACTGGTCTACGTTAAAGGTGAATGTTCCGTCTGCATAGCCGTTCATAAACACGTGAGCAGGTGTAGAGGCGTCAGAAAAAAGATACTTCACGTCGCCGAATTCGGTGTAGTAGGTGCCAGGGATTTGTTCTTCAACTTGTCCTGTGCTCGTAGAAACGCCGGTGTGTCGGCCCTCATTGTCGTAGAGATTAAGAGTGAGAGGAGAATGAAGTGCATAGCGGAGACGCTTATCTGAGTTCGCTGGAGCATTAGTAGAAAGATATACGTAGTCAGAAAGTGATTTGGTGACGTCATTTATTTGGTCGTAAATAAAATTTAAAACGGCATCGGTTTCAAGAATTCTAGAATGATTAAAAACAGTTGGACCGAAGCTAGACAGGAAAGGATGATCGGAATTGTAAGCTCTTAAATTCATCCAGTAATTCGTCGCACCAGCAGAAGTGCTGGTCCAGAGCGCGCTCGGGACGACGACGGTGCCGTCGCCATCCACGGTGAAGTTTGCTTCCGGTTGTACTCCTGCATCCTTTTTCTTATATGTAATGCCGGATACCGTCTTCGGCACTCCCCAACCGGCGATTTGTATGAGAGAAATGCCGGCAGGCGGTGTCCAATTATCCAGACTCGCGTGCAGTGTTTCCGCGTTCGTAAGCAGTAAATTATTAAACTGTATCGGCTGGTTGATATCGCCAGTTTGAGGGTCTACCCTGCCGAATGTGTCAATGAGAAATTGGTGAAGGCTTGATTGCGAATGGATGACGCTCCCGTAACGAGATATCCAGTCTGTGAGTGGCGCATCAAATGTGACCACGGGGTCATCTACGTAGGTGAAGTATTGTGCCGACGGCAGGAGATGATATTCCATCGGCGAATTCTGCGCGAAGGTGCGTGCGGTCGATTTAGAGGTGACGAGGCCGAAAACGTGGTCCTGTTTGTAACCATGCAGTCCTGCAGAAATTGCCATTGGTGTTCCGACCTGAGGCACGGCGACGAAAATCATTTTATCAATAAGCCGTGCCGACTCTGCTGGGCCGAGAAGTTCGGTGAGCCGCTTGACGAGAAGACCGCCGTTAGAGTGCGCGACTATTGTGACCTTCCCCGTTTTGGACGTCCCAGCGAGATGCTTAAGTTCTTGGATAACGTACGGCGTAGAGGTGGCGCGTAGGTCTCCAGAATAATAAATCCTACCTTGCACGTCGTTGCCGTAGTTGAGAATGTCGTCCAGAGACAAGCGCCAATCGTATGCAATCGGTTCCCAATCGTTGATAATGCCGGCCGATTCAAGCTCATTCATTTCCGCGATAAACGATTTGTAAATATTCCATCCGTTCGGAAGTTCGTCTATAACATCTCTCTCTTTCGCATACACGTCAAAACGCGTACTGGAGCCGTCTGCATTCATATATAAATCTTGCACGTCGCCGTCAATATTCGGCTCCCAGAGCTGGTCGGTACCGCCATTGTAATCTGGGCGATATAGACGACTCCCCTCAATACCCGGCAGGAAGAGAACGTTGGAGGCGCAGGCGCCGGGCTCGGCGCACGGGTCTGGCGGAGGGGGTTTCGGCACGAGTACCGTTAAACTGCCGTTGGAGAAATTCGCGGCCTCGTCGTATACGACGAGCTCCACGGCGAAGTTCGTTGCCCGCGGTATCCATTCAGTGTCACCGAAATCAACGAGCTGGACGGGGACTCTTGAGAAAGAACCGTCGGTTGATGCGGAGAGCTCCTCGTTGAATCCCGCGTAGTTATAACCCATGGTTGAGCCTCCCGTAACTGAGCTCATAACTGGGCGGCCCGATTCATCGGTCAGGCTCATAGTAATCTGCGATACCCGCGCGACACTTCCTGTCCCGCCAACTTTCCCAGAGAGATACATATAGTCGCCTCCGCGAGGCGACACCGTAGAGAAAGATATATCTGAAAGAACTACGGTCGGCTTGATATTGTCAACGATAATCTGCGCTGTGGTGGTCGCGACGTCACCGGCAGAATCGGTAACCGTTACGAAAGCCGTTTTAAGCCCATCGGTAATGTCCGCACCGATAGAGAACGGCCCGAAATTATAGTAAGAATCGGAGTTGTAGTTCGGACTGCCAGGCCCGGCTGGCGTGGTCGTAGGACTCGCGACACCGAATTGTGATAGGTCGACAGACACTGTCGGCAAATAGGTGTACGGGCTATGCACAATCACTTGGAACGTGGGATTGTCTCCGGCCTTGGTGGCAGTCTGTGGAAGAAGTAATGTATGCGGGATCGTCTCCAAGCCGCCGAAAGAAGTTTTGAGTATTACAGAGGCCGCCTGAACAACCGGTGAGGAAACGCCAAAGGCGAGAATGCAGGTGAAGATAAACGATACGACGCTCCTCGTGCGCATTGTCTTTAACATAGCATTATCAGACGAGTTATAGGTATACTGTGCACATGAATGTTGCCGAAGGTACTGAGCGGAGTCGAAGTAATTTAAAAAATGCGCTCGCGAGCGTGATGCGAGGAGAGGTGACGGACGATGCAGAAGCGCGCCGCGCAGCGGCGCGCGACACCTCGCTCTTTGAAAGAATGCCTGAACTGGTGGTGTATCCCGTAGACGCTAACGATGTTTCCGAACTCGTTAGGGTCGTAGGTGCCGAGCGAAGTCGAGGTACTGATATCTCACTCGCCGCACGTTCTGGTGGCACCGACATGTCCGGTGGTCCATTAACCACCGGCGTCGTCGTCTCCTTCACCAAACACATGAACCACATGGGCGAGGTCAATGTAGGACGTAGTACGTCCTACATTGATGGGTATGCGGTGACGGAGCCGGGGGTGTTTTATAGAGATTTTGAGAAGGCGACGCTCCAAAAAGGCTTGATACTTCCCTCTTATCCGGCCTCCCGCGAGATCGCCGCGATGGGCGGTATCGTCGCGAACAACGCCGGCGGAGAACGCACGCTCGAATACGGCAAGACTGAAAAATATGTAGAAGAACTTGACGTTGTTCTCTCTGACGGCTCATTAGCGACGTTCAAGTCGCTAACTCCGAGCGAAGTCGAGGAGCGGAAGAAATTAGAAACGCTGGAGGGAAAAATTTATCGCGAGATGGATGCACTTCTAACAGAGAACGCTGAACTAATTGAATCGCACAGGCCGAAAGTTTCTAAAAATTCTGCCGGCTATGCACTCTGGAGCATACGCGAAAGTAAAGAGGTTAAACCTCTTTACTTCAATCTCGCGAAATTAATTTGCGGCTCACAGGGGACGCTCGCGCTCTGGACCCGGGCGGTGTTAAGTCTCGTGAAGCCCAAGGAGCACCGCGCGATGCTCGTCATATTCCTCCACGACTTAAATATCCTGCCTGAAATAGTGAAGCGCGTGCTCCCGCAGAACCCAGAATCCTTCGAGAGTTTCGACGACCACACATTCACACTCGCGGTGAAGCTCATCCCCGGCATGCTCGCTCAGATGGGCTGGGTTAAGGCCGCGAGACTCGGGATTGATTTCATACCAGAAGCGCTCATGGTGGCGACCGGCGGAGTGCCGAAGCTTCTTCTCATGATTGAGTTCGCGGAGGACTCCATAGAAATAGCGGATGCGAAGGCGGCGAAGACGCGAGGGGCTCTAGCAGACCTAAATCTGCAAATGAAAATAGAAAAAAATGAAAAAGAATCAGAAAAATATTGGATAGTCCGACGCGAGAGCTTCAACCTACTGCGCAAGAACGTGCACGGGCTCCACACAGCGCCATTCATTGACGACTTCGTCGTCCCGCCCGCCTGTTATCCGGAATTCTTACCGAAGGTGAATGCGCTTCTAGACGAATATAAATCGCACTTCATTTACACTATCGCGGGCCATGTCGGCGACGGCAACTTCCACATCATCCCTCTCATGGATCTCTCAAAAGAAGAAAACAGAAATGTCATTCTGGAGCTCGCGCCAAAGATTTATGAACTCGTAATAGCAGAGGGCGGGACGACGACCGGTGAGCACAACGACGGTATTATCCGCACGCCCTATCTCCCGATGCTCTTTGGCGCAGAGATGGTCGCACTATTTGAAAAAACGAAAAAGATTTTTGACCCGCAGAACATTCTGAATCCTGGCAAAAAGGTCGGCGGTACCTTCGCCGACATCAAGCTGGATATGATTGGCGGTGTGTAATAAGATTTGCTATCCTTAACTTATGAAACGCGCGTTTGCTATCATCATCGTCGTCTTGCTCGCGATCGGCATGATTGCGACACTTTTCCCGCCATTCTTCCTTTAGTGGCCGACGGGATTATCCACACCGCACACCCTTGCGTTTTTGGGTCATTTCTGTCATATTGTCAGCAACTCGCAGAGTATTCGAGCTTCGCTCGGTCGCAAGGCCGCAAGTGTTCAGTTTCGGCGAGGTTAATTAGTTAAATCCAATACATGGACACAGCATCAGCAGGTTCGGTTCAGGGGAACAAGCTTTACGTAGGGGGCATTCCCTATCGCTCGACGGAAGATGATCTTAAGAAGGCCTTCGGTGAGGCCGGCTCGGTCGTATCCGCGAGCATTATTTCTGATCGTATGACGGGTCGCTCGCGCGGCTTCGGCTTCGTCGAGATGGCCTCCGAGGCGGAGGCACAGGCGGCGATAGACCGTTGGGACGGTAAGGAGATGGATGGGCGTACGCTCTCCGTTTCTTTCGCCCGACCGCAGGGTGATCGTCCTCCTCGCCGCGAAGGCGGTTTCGGAGGCGGTAACGGCGGTGGCTACGGTGGCGGTAACCAAGGCGGTTACGGTCGCGGTGGCTACTAAGCCCTCAGTTAACCAAAAGGCGCCCCACTCCGTGGGGCGCCTTTTGGATGAGCCAGAGGCATACACCATCGGCTGGCAACCGTTTATCGGACTTAAAATTTATCTCGACTCGCATCCACTTATCCCGCGACCGGAGACAGAGTGGTGGACTGAGCAGTTGCTGAAAAACGTACTGGCGCGCCGACTGAAGGACGTCTCGGAGCGCGAC
>CAZVYA010000042.1:0-5641 GCA_964631225.1 uncultured Candidatus Saccharibacteria bacterium | reverse complement strand
GGTGGAGCTTCAAGTAGAGAAAGAGCTGGGATTCTCGGGGAAAAAAGACATTGAGAAGTATGGTATCGGCGCATTTAACAAAAAATGCAGAGAGAGCGTGTTTACTTACATTGACCTATGGGCGAAGTTCACCAAGCGTATCGGCTATTGGGTTGATGAAACAAAAGCGTATTTCACGTTCGACAGCGCTTATATGGAGGTTCTCTGGAACCTTTTCGCGCAGACGGAGAAGGACGGTCGTCTGTATAAAGATTATAAGGTTGTGCCGTGGTGTCCTCGCTGTGGCACCGCGCTCTCGTCGCACGAGCTCGCGCAGGGGTATCAGGATGTGAAGGACCTCACTATCACAGCGAAGTTCGAGCTCCTCGACGAGCCGGGGACGTATCTTCTCGCGTGGACGACGACTCCGTGGACTCTGTCGGGGAACGTCGCACTCGCGATCGGCGAGAGTATCGCATATGGGAAATATGAGAAGGACGGTACGCGCGTTATTCTAGCGGATGCGCGGGCGAAAGACGTGCTCGACGACGGGTGGCGTAGAGTCGCGGATATGCCGGCCAAGAAGCTAATAGGCATAAGATATAAGCCTCTCTACCTATTTGCAAAAGAGCTCACAACAGAAAGAGAGAGGTCTAAGTTTGAAGTGGCCTTTCAGGTGCATTCTGCAGACTTTGTAACGACATCCGAGGGTACCGGCATCGTACACACAGCCGTGATGTACGGGCAGGAAGACTTTGAATTAGGAAATAAAATCGGGTTGCCGAAGGTTCATTTGGTGAGTCCGGACGGAAAATTTATATCCGGTACCGGCTTCTTAGGGGGGCGTTCGGTCGTCGACGAAGGAACATCTGTTGAAATTCTGAAGGATTTGCAGGCGCGCGACGTGCTCTTTAAAAAAGAATCGCACACGCACTCCTACCCGTTCTGCTGGCGCTGTAAGACGCGTCTAATCTACTACGCGCGTGACTCGTGGTACATCCGCATGCATGACCTGCGAGGGAAAATGGTTGCGGAGAATAAAAAAATACACTGGGAGCCGGAATATATCCGCGAGGGTAGGATGGGAGAGTGGCTCGCGAACGCCAAAGATTGGGCGATAAGTCGCGAACGCTATTGGGGCACGCCGCTACCGGTTTGGCAGAGCGTCGATGGGAGCGAGCAACTTGTCGTCGGTTCTGTTGACGAACTAAAAAAATACACCAAGAAATCCGGCAACAAATATTTTGTGATGCGCCACGGCGAAGCTGAAAATATCACGCACAAGATGTTTGACGGTACTGACTCACGAAAGTTCGGCCTGACAGAAAAAGGCCGTGAAGAAGTTCGGACTGCGGCAGAGAGAATCAGCGGCCTAGAGATTTCACACATATATGTTTCTCCGTTTACGAGGACGCGCGAGACGGCAGAAATTGTGGCCGGCACTCTTGGTATACCGAATGAAAAAGTTATCGTTGACGAACGACTCCACGAACTCAACATGGGTGACTTTGACGGGACGTCAGACTTTAAAGCCTTTTTCTCATATAGAAATTCACACAAGTACGCGGAAGCCTTTCCAAGCGGTGAGAGTTATCAGGACGCTAAGAACAGATTTGGTTCAGTGCTATACGATTTGGAACAAAAGCACCGAGATTCAGCCATTCTGATTATCACTCACGGAGTTGGACTCGAGACTCTGCCAACGGTGGTTAGCGGAGCCTCGGCTGAAGAGTCTAGAAAAGTGTTTACAGTAGAACCGCACACAGCAGAAGTACGCGAACTCGATTTCGTGCCGTTACCGCATAACGAGAATTACGAGCTTGACCTGCATCGTCCGTATATTGATGACGTCGTGCTCGTGTCAGAGAAGGGAACAGAGCTGAAGCGTGTGCCGGAGGTAATGGATGTGTGGTTTGACTCCGGTGCTATGCCGTTCGCACAGTCAGCAAAGGAGCGCGAGAATGAATCGTTAGAAAGTTTTCTGAAAAAAATAGAATACCCAGCCGACTTCATCTGCGAAGCCATCGACCAGACTCGAGGGTGGTTCTACACCCTACTCGCGGTAGGGGCGCTCGCAGGGCGCGGCGCTCCGTATAAAAATGTCATATCGCTCGGGCACCTGCTCGACGCCGATGGACAGAAGATGAGTAAGTCGAAGGGGAATGTCGTTGACCCGTGGGCGGAGATAGACAGGTGGGGAGTAGATACACTGCGCTTCTGGATGTATAGCGTGACCGGAGCCGGTGACTCTAAGAATTACGACGAAAAGACGATGAAAGAGGCGGCGAGAGTGCTCTCGTGGCTAGACAACAGTGCGAAGTTTTATGAATTATTTGCTTCCAATACTGAATCTTTGTCTGGCGGGAAAGAGACTGTCCTTGATCAATGGATACGGGAACGAATCAAGGAAACGATTTCTGAAGTGACGAATTCAATGGAGGACTATCGCGCGTTTGAAGCGACCAGATCAATAGCCGGCCTGTGCGAGGACTTGTCACAATGGTACGTAAGACGCGCTAGGGACCGTATGCGAGACGGAGATGCCTCGGCGCTTCTGACGATGCGACATGCGCTTAAGAACATAACTCTCTTAATAGCGCCGTTCGCTCCATTTATTGCGGAGTCTATTTATATAAAAACTAAAGAAAAGAACGATCCAGAAAGCGTGCATCTCGCAGATTGGCCGAAAGTCAAAAAATCATGGTTCACATTTGGAAAAAAGAATTTAACTGCGGAGATGGCGCGCGTGCGCGCACTCGCTTCGCAGGCATTGCAGCTGCGGCAAAAAGCGAATATAAAGGTTCGTCAATCGCTCGCGAGCCTGACGATACCTGAAAAAATAAGTGACGAACTCGCGGGGATTCTCGCAGAAGAAGTGAATGTGAAGGAAATAATCACTGATGAGGAGCTCTCTTTAGATACGGCACTCACTCCCGAACTAATAAAAGAGGGCGACGAGCGTGAGCTCGCACGCGCTGTCGCTGACGCACGCAAAGCCGAGGGATTCTTGCCAAGAGATAGGGTGCGTACGGAGATGCGTCAGGATGGGAAGTATTCCGCGAATCTTTCGTCAGGTGCAGTGCGGTTTAACATTATCCGTGAGGCATAAGTATGAGACGCGAGCTATCGTTCTCTCCCGCTCTCCGGTGGGAGAGGCGAGCGCGTTTGTTGCCGTACTCACACCAGACATCGGCCTTGTACGCACTCTCTCTCAGGGGGTGCGTAAAAGCGGAGCGAAGCTCGCGCACGCGCTAATCACATTCTCCGAGAGCGATGTAGTTTTAGTGCGCGGTAAGGACGGTTGGAGGCTCGCAGGCGCCGTGCTCGCCGAGAACTGGTTCGCGCGGCTTGGAGAAACGTCTTCGAGGGCTCGAGCGGGCCGTATCTGCAATCTAGTATTGCGGCTTGTCGCAGGCGAGGCGCACGAACAGAGACTTTTCCCTATCATCAGAGAATTTTTTGAAGCCCTCTCTACATTCCCCGCCGACGTGCACGAAGCAGTTGAGATACTGGCCGCGCTACGAATTCTCGCCGCTCTCGGTCTTGATGCCGAGGAGATACCAAATGGTGAACCTATGTTCGCTCAGGCAATGCTCGCAGAAATATTAAAAGACCGCACCAACTACATCGCACGCATCAACCACGACATCGAGGCCTCCGGCCTTTGATATACCCCCACACCAACTTCATGAAAGTTGGTGTGGGGGTATACTACGTTTAATGCCACCGCGACCTGACGACGATATCGGTTCTCTAGAAAGGGCGCGCGAACGGCTCTACAGGCCGGACGCAATTACGGACATACGCCCACCTCTCGCGACCTCTGGGATGCATACTCTGCCGCATGAATGGGACGGGACGTCTCTCAACGCCACTCTCAGTCGCGGCAAACGGCACATACGACTAGCCGGTATTTTCTTCACCGTTGCGTTCGTATTCTTCATCGTTTCGCTCGGTGTCGCCGGTTACTTCTTCTACGTCGGTGGGAATACCGTTTCGGTGGACAAGGTGGCGGTTGACATACAGGGTCCGACGACAATAGCCGGCGGCGACGTGGTCCCGTTCTCGCTCACAATAACGAATAAAAATCCGGTTGCGATAAACAACGCAATCGTAGAAGTTAATTTCCCGAACGGCACGCGCAGTGCAAGTGACGTACTAGAGGCGTATCCGCGCTACACCGAGAATCTGGGAACGATAGAGAGCGGGGCGACTATAACTAGGTCAATCAAGGCGGTAGTGTTCGGTGGGGCTGGACAGACGCTAACTCTGCCGGTTTCTCTCTCATACGGTGCCGCAGGCAGTAATGCGGTCTTTGTTAAGAAGTCGTCCTATGCGCTCGAAGTATCTTCTACTCCGCTCTCACTCTCTGTCGACACTCTATCTGAAGCCGTTTCCGGCAAACCCCTTACGGTTACACTCACAGTTCGATCTAACGCGACGGTGCCGTTGGAGAACGTGGTAGTAGCGGGGACTCTGCCCTTCGGCTTTTCAGTTATATCGTCATCCGTACCATTTAACAATTCCAGCTTCCTGCTCGGTACAGTTGCACCGGGGAAGTCGAAGAACATTACTCTCACGGGTACTCTGGTGGGGCAGGACAAGGAACAGCGCGTCTTTCGTTTTTCCGTCGGGACTGCTGACACACCGACGAACCAGACTCTATCCGTTGTGTATATGACTCAGGACGCGTCAGTGAACATAGCGGCGCCTTTTATCAACACGACGCTCGCCATAAACGGCGACACCTCTGAAAATGTCGTTGTCTCCTCAGGTAGTCACCAGAACGTAACTGTTTCGTATATCAACACTCTATCTACGGGAATAACAAATGCGACGGTGGCTGTAACCCTGTCCGGTTCGGCCGTAGACTACGCCAGCATTCGAACAACAAACGGTTTCTACCGCTCGAGCGACCGTACGGTCGTATTCAGTCGTGATACCGACCCGTCACTCGCGACACTTGCACCCGGAGCATCGGGAATCGGCGCGTTCACATTCTCAACCGTCTCGGCAAGCCGTCTCTCCGCATCGCCGACGCTCATTCTTACTATTTCAGTTTCCGGCACGCGAGTGGGTCAGGCGAATGTTCCTGAGACGGTGACGGCGTCAGCGACGAAGACCGTCAAGGTCGCTAGTGCCGTTACTTTCTCGGCGAGCTCGCTACACTTCTCCGGACCGCTAGGCAATACCGGCCCTGTCCCTCCGCGCGTTAATCAGGCCACAACATACTCATCCTTATTTAACGTGCGCGGAGGACAAAGCTCCATTGCGGGAGCAACCGTCACGACTGTTCTACCGAGCTATGTGTCGTATGCTGATGTTACTTCCGGAGAAGGCACGTTCTCATATGACACCGTGTCTCGCACAGTATCGTGGAGCGCCGGCGATCTCGTACCGAGTGCCAGCGCGCAGGGAGTGTTTAAGGTGTCGTTAACTCCATCTTCATCGCAAAAGGGGAACGCTCCACAACTGACTGGAACCGTCTCTTTCTCCGGTTACGATCGCTTCGCCGGAGTACCGGTATCAGCCACGGCCGACCCGGTCACGACCGAGACAAAGGGAGATCCGGGGTATAGCCCGACTAACGCCGCCGTGCAATAATCGAGTTCTTATGGCTGACCTAAATCTGATGGAAAAAATTGTCTCTCTCGCCAAGCGC
>CAZVYA010000041.1:0-5736 GCA_964631225.1 uncultured Candidatus Saccharibacteria bacterium | reverse complement strand
CAGCCGGAGCGCGTTTGAAGACCATGGGAGGCAAGGCCTCCGGTCCGGAGCCTCTCACGAGCCTTCTCGCCTTCGCGCGCGAGAGAATTCTCGTTCGCCAAGGTCGGCGCCTGCGTAATATCGACGCACATGATATTATATGCAAGATAGGCGAGTGCGTTGTCGCCGGCGGTGTGCGCCGCTCGGCGATGATATCTCTCTCAGACCTAGATGACGCCGACCTTCGCGACGCTAAGAGGGGGCAGTTCTTCATGTCCGACCCGCAGCGCTCAATCGCGAATAACTCGGCTGTGTATACAGAGCGCCCGAACAATGAGGAATTTATGGACGAATGGGTCGCCCTTATGAAGAGCCGAGCGGGAGAGCGCGGCATCTTCAACCGCGGGAGCCTGCTCTCCCAGATGCCGGCGCGCCGTATTAAGGAGTGGGAGCGTACGAGGTATCTCACCAACGGACGCATCAACGGACAGCCCGGCACCAATCCATGCGGCGAGATTATCCTTAAGTCAAAACAGTTTTGTAACCTGACCGAGATTATCGCGCGCAGCTCGGACACCAAGCAGTCTCTTCTGCGTAAGGCGCGTCTCGCTACGATTCTCGGCACTTATCAGTCCACGCTTACCGACCTCCCGTATCTTTCTAAAGAATGGAAACAAAATTGCGAAGCGGAGCGGCTCCTAGGCGTCTCGGTCACAGGACAATGGGATTCTCAAGCTTCTCGTGACGGCGACACTCTCTCCGCTCTTCGCGAGGAGACAATCACGACCAATAAGAAATATGCGAAACGCTTCGGCATCAACCAGTCCACGGCCATTACCTGCGTGAAGCCCTCCGGCACAGTGTCGCAGACATTCGATGTATCTAGCGGTATGCATGCACGCCACGCGCCCTATTACATACGCCGCATACGCGTTAGCGCGACAGACTCAATCTTTAAGCTTATGCGCGACCAAGGCGTGCCATATTATCCGGAGGTAGGGCAGTCGATGGAAGAGGCGAACACATACGTGCTCGAATTTCCTGTTAAGGCTCCTCCCGGAGCGGTTTGTAAGGACGACCTCACGGCGCTCGTTCAGCTCGAGCACTGGAAGGTGGTGAAGACGAAATATACGGAGCACAATCCATCGGTGACCATCTCGGTTGGCGAGAACGAGTGGATCGAGGTCGCGAATTGGGTATATGAGAATTGGGACATTGTCGGTGGGCTCTCATTCCTCCCGCGCAGCAACCACGTTTATCGGCTCGCGCCATACGAGACGATTACAAAAGAAGAGTACGAGAAGCGCATGTCCACCTTCCCGAATGTGGACTACGGCAAGCTTGTAGTATATGAGCGGCAGGACGAGTCGGACATGAAGAGGGAACTCGCCTGCGTCTCTGGCGTCTGCGATATTGTTTAGAGCATATATAAGCGAACGCCTGCGCAGGAGCGCAGGCGTTCGCATTTTTTTGGACCAAGCCGATAAGCCGAATTCTGTCGAGGACGATCATTTATCTGGGACGTTGGTTGCCCAACGCCTCGAGCGGCACTCCCCTCGATTGCTCTCGGGGCACGGCCTTGCACAGAGGTAAGGATTTAACCGTTTCATCTCGAAAGTCACCTTTCGACTCATCCAACCAACGATTGGATGCCCGCTGCTTTCGCTTTGGGCGTCTCTGTTCGCACCTCGCGCCTCACGGCGTATGGGAATTACCCATTACCATTCTCCCGGCGCATTGCCGGGCTGTGTTCGGACTTTCCTCCCTACGATTGCTCGTAGAGCGATCGCCCAGCTTGGTCCGCAGACATTATACCATACTTTTTGAGTGAGGTGTGAGTGATGTGTCACCTTACGGTCAGACCGTAAGGTGACACCTCACTCTCTAGGGGATGTCAGAATCTGCAGAGTACCTCAGCGCCTCCTGCAGCATTTTTTGTATCGGAATCGTACGAACTATAGAGAATATTTCAGTGTCCAAGATAGCTCTGGTCGGCGCGTGTTCGTCAGTGTGAGCGCTAAGGCTCGAGTAGGGATACGCCGCAATGCGGTCTCCTAGGAACTGTGGGTCCACGACATGTCGCGTTTTCCACTCCGGCTCATAGAGAGCCGCCGGATTGCAGTGCACATAGTTAATAAGGTGCTGGAAGTATCGGTCATCAGACACGTGGCGAGATTTAAACGGTTTAAGAAACAGATTCCCGCCCCGCCCGTGTTTCGCGTTGAAGTATAGGGTATAGGCTGTACCCATCTTTCGCATAAATGAAGTAATACCCCCCCCAACGATTTCCTTCAACACAAGATGAAAATGATTTGGCATCAGACAGAAGGCCCCGATGGCCACAAGCCTTTTGCCGCGAGGAGTATGAAGCACGTCCCCAAGGGCGAGCTCGCCTACGTCCTCTCGGCGGAGAGGCATCTCGTCATTAGCCAAGTAGAGAAGCTCGAGAAATCTATGGTAATCCCGAGTGTCTTCAAATGTAGTGCGCTTCTCAACACCGCGATTGTAGCAGTGGTACCACTCACCCTCGGCAAACGGCACATCCCTCTGTGTCATGCCTCAATTGTAAGGTGTCACCTTACGGAGTCAAGTGAATTATCAACAGCGTAAGGTGACACCTTACGGAATAGGTGTGGATAAGCATATTGCGGAGGAATTGTGGGGGGGTACAATAAGCGACATTACTATCAGATAACAGCAAAAGAATTTACCATGCCACCGTACCAATCAGAACAGTCTGTCGTCGCTAAGCCGCGTCGCTCACTCGAGACCTTTAGTATCTGGGCGCTTCTCGCCACAGTCGTGGCCGCCATGTTCATATTTATTCCATCGTCTTCAGTTCCGCTTACAACAACCAAGACCTTTGTGTTAGCCGCTGGCGCGCTTATTACGCTCGCGCTATATATTCTCGCCCGCCTATCTCGCGGCAACGTCATTCTCCCTCCGTTCGCTCTTGTCGGCGCACTGTGGCTACCTGTCGTCGCTTACGTGCTTTCTGCTGCGTTCTCCGGCACATCGTTTACAAACGCACTTTGGGGCAGCGGACTAGAGCCGGACACCCTCGGTCTTATGCTCGTGACGGCCGTGCTCGGCACAATGGCCGCGCTAGTACTTCGACGTCCGGAACACTATCGCCTGTTCCTTACTGTAACTGCGTGGGCGTTCATGGCCCTAGTCGCCATTGAAGCCTTGGTAGTTCTGATAGGACAATTTGCGCCAAATACCATCTCGCCCGCGTTTTCTATTGTAGGTTCGGTCTCAGACCTCGCCTTCGTGCTCGGGCTCGGCGTTATCGGCGTTCTTATCGCGCTTCGCGAACTGGAGCTCGAAGAGAGGGCTCGCCGCGCGCTTATTGTGAGCGGCATTGCGGCAGTTGTTCTGCTCGCAGTCGCCAACTCTTCGCTAGTCTGGACTCTCGTCGCACTAGCTTCGCTCGGACTCTTCGTAGAATCTGTTATGCAACGCGGGTCACAGCGCAGGGACACTGACCTCGACGACGTAGCTGTGATTGATGAAGAGCCGCTTATGGCTGATGAGGGAAAGCGTTCTCTAGTTCTCCCGCTCGCCACGCTCGCCATCTCGCTGTTCTTCCTAATCGGCGGAACGCTCGGCGGAGCTCTCGCCAGCGCGCTCAATGTAAATGAAGTCAACGTCCGTCCGTCTTGGCAGTCGACCTTCTCGGTGGGGAATAAGGTTCTGTCTTCTTCTCCGGCATTCGGCTCCGGTCCCGGCACCTTCGGAGTCGACTGGCTCAAGTATCGTGATGCTTCTCTGAACTCGACCGTCTTCTGGAATATCGACTTTACCTCCGGCATAGGCTTTATCCCTACCTCATTCGTAACAACTGGTTTGGTGGGTATCGTCGCTTGGATCGCATTTCTGGCGCTGTTCATAGTATTCGGTCTGCGCATGCTTATACTGCGCGCTCCGCAGGATGCATTCGTCCGATATGTCGCTATGTTCTCGTTCCTCGCCTCGATATATTTCTTCACCATCGCGGTCTTTGAATTACCGAATGCGATTATTCTTGTGCTCGCGTTCGTGTTCGCAGGCCTCTTCGCCTCCACGATGCGTTTCAGCGCGCGCGGTGTGCAGTGGGGCGTCATCTTCTCGAGGAGCCCGCGACTCGGCTTCGTTATCGTGTTCTCTCTGACGATTCTCCTTCTCGCTCAGGTGGTAGTGGCTTACACACTGGTTGGACGTTACGTCGCAGTGTCTCAGCTGGCCGTAGGAGGCGCAGCGCTCTCTTCGGGTAATCTGGACGTTGCAGAGCGCGCTATACAGAACTCTGTCTCCTTCGCACAGTCCGCGGCTGCGTATCAAATAGCCTCCGGCATAGCGGCCACGCGCCTTAATCAGATAGTGTCGTCGTCGACGATGCCGGCCGCCGCGGCGCAGAAGGCGTTCCAAGAATCTCTCTCAGCCGGTATTAATGCCGCACTGACCGCGACGAATCTCGCTCCGTCTGATTACCAGAACTGGCTCGCGCTCGGGAATCTCTATGCGCAGGCCGTCCCGCTTAACGTGACGAGTGCCTACGACAGTGCCAAGACCGCCTACGACAAGGCGCTCGCTCTTAACCCGACAAATCCGCAAATTCAGTATATTCTCGCCCAGCTTAATATCGCCAACAAAAACACGAAGGCCGCCGAGGAGAATCTGAAGGCTGCTATAGCTCTGAAGCAGGACTACACAGCAGCCATCTTCCTCCTCTCACAGCTCGAAGTGCAGGACGGTAACGTGAAGGATGCGCTCGCCTCCGCGCTCGCCGCGGCCTACTTCCAGCCGAACGAGCCGAACATCCTCTTCCAAGTCGGTATTCTATATGCGGCACAGGCCGACTACGCGAATGCAGCTCTGGCGCTCTCGGCAGCGGTGGCGGCTAATTCTCAGTTCGCGAACGCACGTTACTTCCTCTCCGCGGTATACGCCAAACAGAATGACTACAAGAATGCTCTAGCAGAAATGCAGGCGATAGCTGATATGTCAGAGGACAACGCGAAGGCAGTCGCTACTCAGCTTGACGCCCTTAAGGCGAGCAGGAATCCCTTCCCGGCGAACCTTCTCACCATCACCCCCTCAGCGACAACTCCTGCGAAGTAAAAATATCAAGGCGAGGCCTTGCTAAAGAAAAAACCGCCTGCCACAACTTCGTAGATGTTGGCAGGCGGTTTGTCGCGTCCACAAGGTTGTATCAATTTTTATCCTATAGGACGAAATTTGATACAAGTGCAAATAGTGCAAGAGATAAGACGTGCAAATAAAAAACGGCGCATAATCTGCGCCGCTGAATTCACGAAGGCCCCGATGACTATCGAGGAGCGATCCGACAACTGTCCAGATCGAATCGCGCGTCGTTGTACGTACCCTTGGTCACGAGAGCTAGCGGCGAATACTCTCTCCACGTCGCCGTGCATACAAACGAATCTCCCCTCATGACCGCTGGCTGTTCGTCGGCCATAGCGTCGAAACGGGTTGTCAGAGTGAGTTTTTCAAATGCGCGTGGCTCATAACCGATTGCCGAGTAGTCGCACTTAGTTTCCACCCTACGACGACTCGTCTCGCCGCCACCGTCCTGTTTTGTTGTGATCGTCGACGCCCCAACAATTGGACAACGTACCTCCGCCGTGCGCTTCTCGAAGAAAATCGACGGCGCGATTATGTAGTACATGAGGAATAGCATAATTGCACCCATACAGATGGGCCTAACTACCAGCAACATCTTGGTGTCAACCATCTCTGCTTCTCATCGTTATG
>CAZVYA010000040.1:3591-5890 GCA_964631225.1 uncultured Candidatus Saccharibacteria bacterium | reverse complement strand
TACACCGACCTGACGACCGGCAAGGAAAAAGTTCTGCCGAGGGCCGAAGCGACTGACTTCATCTATGTCGCAGACTTCACGTACGCGATTATGACTGAAGAGTCTGAAACGAAGGACCGCCTGCCTACGGACGAACGCACCCACATCACGATCGCGATACGAAATCCGTATCGTGCATTGTTTAGCGGTGAAGATTGGATGAGGCGGGTAACTGCCGCGGTCAATCGCCATGTACGTACGTTTGTCGGCGAGAAGCCGTTTCAGATTCTCATTTCCACGATGGACCCAAAGGCGTTCTCCGGTCCGATTATCGACCTCAACGGAGTGCTTCCTGACGACATCATTGGCAAGCCGCCCTACGGGCTACGGGACAGGTACGGCGTGGAAATACGCACGGCCGACTTGCAGACCATCGAGCTCTCCGGCGACGCCAAAAAACAGGCCCAAGAGGCAACGACCCAGGAATACGTCGCGAAACAAGCAGCCAAGGCGGTCGTTCTAAAGGGTACGGCGGAAGCAAAAATCATCAAGTTGAAGGGTGACAAGGAGGCGGAAGCTCTTGAAGCCCGACTCAAGGTGATCGATGCACATGGCGAGACAGGAATAAAACTCGCCGGATACGATGCCATACAAGAAGCGTCGAAAAATCCCGGTACTCAAACGATCTGGGCGAACGACCCGCTTGGCGCAGTCGTCGGAATACTGAAACCTAACAAAACGAATGGAGGCAAAACGTCATGAGCGTTCTTGCATGGGTCGTGATCGTCATTATCGTAATCCTTTTGGTTTCTCTGACGAGCTACATTGTAGGTGTCCGTATCGCGAGCCCTCACTCGAAAAAAATGGGTGCTCAACAGACCCAAACAAACAAAAGGACCGGTGGGAATCAGCCTGCTACCCCAACAGTGACTCAAGCTCCGACACCGACTCCCGCGCCGGTAAGCACAAAAAAGAAACTTCGGCTGGCTTGGCTCTGGTGGATTGTCGCTCTCGTTGTCGGTGCGGCGGTCCTCTACTTCGTGGCACTGCCTGTGTGGGTGCGGATGCAAAGTGACGATAAATCAAGTCCGCAAGCATGCACGGCACCTTTCAGCGAGCAGGTGAACAGGTGCAAAATAACCGAGAAGGCGGTCGTCGTGAACGCCGATCGGCTAACGGACGCAGGCGAGTTCTGGTTCTGTGCGGTAGTGCCGGACAACAGCCCGTTCTTTCACATCGAACAGACGGGGGCTAACAGAATCAAGATGTGGAGTACGAGCGGATCATTCCCGATAGAATACAAAATGATCAGGCGTGAAAACCTAGTCAACGGGAAGTGTCCAAACAAGTTTTAATTGCCAAATGGCAAAAGGCCGCAATCACGCGGCCTTTTTTATTTGCGAAGCGCTTACCTAGATATCAGCGGGAAGCCGAAGGTGCCGAGCGCGAGATTAAGGATGCCATAGGCGCCGAAGATTATTACGAAGCCGATAAGGCCCCACATGATAGCGCGCCGCCCCTCGCTTCTCTTCGTCTCATCCGTAGCTCCCTTGATTAGTTCGAACACTCCCCAGACGAAGAGAACAAACGCCGCTGCCGCGAGCAACAGAATTATCGGGTTGATAATTTGAGCGACAATCTTATCTACGAACTGCCCTAGAACAACCATTTATTTATTGGCCGATCTGTACGCCTGCCCTCGGTACGCCTCCTGTCACTCCGGTGTTGTTGCCGAAGCTGACTGTGCCGGTAAGGATGTTCACGAGACCCCAGATAGAGACCATCACGAAGAAGCCGATAAGACCCCAGAGCATTAGGTTCTTGCCGTTCTCCTTAACCTCCTCGTTGTTGGAGCCTACGATGAAGGTTTGGAATGCACCCCAGAGGAAGACGATGAAGGCGATGGCGAATAGAACCGGAACGAGCACGTTGTTAATCGTATTGATAATGAACGAACCGGCATCGGACAGGTTGTTAACTGCGGCGAGCGACACGAGCGGCAGAGCGAGCGCGGCGAGTGTTCCTGTAGTAAGGGCGAGTGCTTTTTTCATAAGGCAAATAATTGGTTAATATGGTAATTGTAGCCCCTTTAGAGCGTCAGTCAATGTGACTTTAGTGGGTGTGTGGATAGCCTTTGTTAGCACGGATTACCTTCCTCATCGAAGCACTCTGCCGGTGCAGACCCATCTTCGTCGACGGACGTCTGGTCGATAGGGTCTAAGCTACCACTGGGGTCAGGAATCGGAATATCGGTGAACGGGTCGTAGTCAGCTGGCGTATTGTTGGTGCTCGAGCCGCCATCGTTTGATACCGTTGAACC
>CAZVYA010000040.1:0-3581 GCA_964631225.1 uncultured Candidatus Saccharibacteria bacterium | reverse complement strand
GTCGGGTAAGGCGGCGCCTGACCGACCGAGAGGCCGAAGGTGCCCATTACGAGATTCACGAGCCCCCAGAGCGATGAAATGATGACGAAGCCGATGATGCCCCAGAGGGCGAACTGTCTGCCCTCTCCCTTATCTCCTTCATTTGTCGCCCCGAGGATGAAATATTTGTAGATGCCCCAGAGGAAGACGATAAAGGCGATGGCGATAAGCACCGGCACTAGAATGCCGTTAATGACACCGATGACGCCGCTTGAATACTGGATTACTACACTTGGATTAATTCCGGTTGGCATACGTGATTAACGAATGATTACCGAGGTGCCACCGGTCCCTCCCGGCATCGTAGAGCCGTAGGGCGAGATTGAGGAAGGAGTCGCGGGCGCGTAAGAGCCGGCTAGACCGAAGGTATTAGCAACAACGTTTACTAGGCCCCAGAGCGATACCATCACCACGAAGCCGATGATGCCCCAGAGGATTAGCCTGTGTCCCTTCTTCACCGCCTCTTCGTCGCCCCTAGAGAAGATATAGGCACTGGCGATGCCGTAGAGGAAGACTATGAACGCTAGGGCGAATATGATGGGAACAAGAACATTATTAATAATGTAGAGAATGGTGGACGCGACTTGGCAGATATTGCTCGCACCGCAGTTAAAGGCGTTACCGATAGAGAACGAGAAGCCCGGACTGGAATAACTTATTGAAGTGTTCATATGCGGTTAGTATGACACATCACGCGGAGGGCGCGATGCCGAGCGTGGATAACAATAAACTAACGAATCCCCAGAAGGAGAAGAGCACGACCATGCCGAGGATTCCCCAGAGCGCGAACTGTCGCCCCTCGGAGCGCTTCCCCTCGTCGCCACCATTGAGGAAGAAATAGTTCATAACGCCCCAGATGAAGACAAGGAACGAGAGCGCGAAGATAACAGGCACTATCACGACGTTGATGATGCCGATAATGCCGGTGGAGCCGCTACCGATATACTGCGCGAAGGTTACTCCCTGCATATCATCGGCCGACCGAGATCGCCTGCACAGTCGCTTGGATACCGTATGAGATTACCTGCGCGCCGAGCAGGATAAGCGCTCCGACGACCGTCCAGAGGAGCGCCTGACGTGCCTTGGTAATCTCACCGGGCTCGCCGCGCGCCGCGACGAAGAGATAGCCGACGTAGACCATCATAAGTATGACGATGATGGTACCGATGCGGACAACGATTGACAGAATGCTATTTAGAAATGACTCTAAGTTCCCTCCCCCTTGGAGCGGGTTGATGAGGAATACGTTTTCTCCGGTGTTTGTGTTACTTGACGGCACTCCAGTGCCCGTTGTCCCAACACTTGGGACACCGCTCGTTCCGCCAGTTGTTCTGCCTGTTATAGGCGTTCCGTTTATACTCGTTGGTGCGACGGAGCCGGTACCAAACGTGGTCGTATTAGTGTTGGTAACCGTGTTATTAGTCGGTGCCGGAGCGCCAAGGACATCGTTAACCGGATTACTGTTTTGAACATCACTAAAAGAGCTTCCAGACGCGGCAATTGGTGCTGCGCATCTAAAAAAAGAAAAACTTCCGGATTGAACGCAATTGAGAGAATCACAATCCGCGTTAGTTCTGCAGACTTCACCAAATGCTCTCGCAGCGACAGCCGACGGCGTGAGTGAAAAGAAGGCAGAAAAGACGGCGATGGCGAGAAGTGTGCGCATATTATTTATGGTGAGCTTGTCGAATCATTGTTGTAGAAGCTCGGTTAAGGCGCTACCGGCGGAGACGAGAGCGCCTTGGAGCGTCGAGCGACCGCTTATCACATTGTTAATCATACCCGAGAAAATCGCATCCGTGTCCCCCGTCGCTGGGGACAGCCAACCGCTCGTGTAGAGCGCCTCGGCGTAGGCGACGGCGTCAGCTGGGTCTGCCGGCGCCATGGCGAGCACGTTTAGGCTCGCCGGCGCGAGCCCTGTCGCGCCGGCGAATACTGACTGTTCGGCTGAACCGGATAAAATCGCGGCTACCTGATAGGCGCCGGAAGGATTCTTCGCCCCGCGCGGAATCATCAGCGTGTAAATGCGACCGTAAAGATTCTTGATAGAGGCTGTTGCCGGTTGCGGGAAAGATACGACATAGAAGTTGAGGTTGGGATTCGCGTCGCGCAGATATTGGACTTCAGACGAGTACCCTAGGTATAGCGCCAGATCGCCCGACAGAAACGCCTGCTGTGAGTCCGGAAGAGATGTGTTCCATGTGTAAGAGACTTTGGAGGGGTCAGCGAATTGCGTATAGAACTTAAGCACTGCTTGGCCGGGCGGCTTACCGCCCGACTCGCTCGTGCCGAGATTTGCAGAGAGCATACCGCTCGCCGAATATGATGATATCGGCACACCCGTCTGAATAAAGAGTGCCGAGAGTATTCCGCGTGCATTATGAACATTGTTGTAAGTTCCAAGTGCTATAAGACCGCGAGTGACCTGTCGTGTCGCTGTAGTACGCGCGACGTTCGGCACCAAACCGACCAGCGCTTCCCACGTAGACGGCGGTCGCGCGATGCCACTGCTAGATAGGATGGAACGGTTCGCGAATAATACGAGCGGGTCAACGAGAAACGGTATGCCGTAATAACCGCCCTGTGTCGTGAAGATTCCGGCGCCTTGTATGAAAGAATTGGTGAACGTGCTCGGAGACAGCGCTTCAAACGGTATCGGAGTTATAAACCGAGAGAGAGCATGTAAGCCCTCTTGCGAATCGAGAACGAGGTCTGGTGCAGAACCTGTAGCAATCGCGGAGGCGAGTTCGCCGGAGAGCGTCGCGGGGTCCTTCTGTACATACGAAACGTTTTTCAGTGCCGTGTTCGCTTGAGTTGCTGAGACGAGCGCTGACTGCATAGTGTCTCTCGGTAGGGTGCCCCATATAACTACCGTACCAATCTCGGCGCTACCGCCACTCTTGTTCGTATATGTAGCGAAGACGAAGAGGCCGACGAGTGCGGAGAGACCGAATGCACCGAAGAGAATTGCCTGAAAGAGGGTGATTTTCATGGTGCGGTAAATAGAATGCCGTAATGGTGAGGCCCCGCGCGGAAGGACTTCACCTTATGGAATCCGCCATTGATAAAAAAATCTTCCGCCTGATGCTCTGTTACCACCTGTTCAGGCCAGGGACCCATACCGCCGTAACTACCGGCCCAGTCTATGACAGCGAGCTTGCCGCCGGGCTTCAATACGCGCTTTAGCTCTTTGAGAAAACCGAAACGATTCTCGATTTGGAAAAACGTGTTTGCTAGGATGACCGCATCGAGCGACGCATCGCGCAGGTGCGTACCGCCAAGCTTCTCTATGTCGCCCCACACCGCTTCTATAATTCGCTGATGATGCTCGTGCGAATTAAGCTTCAGGTGCTTCAACACATCCTCCTGCACATCTACCGCGTATACTCTACCGCCGTGACCGACGATGGCCGCCGCAGCCCGCGCATAGTGACCGCTACCGGCGCCGAAGTCGCCGACCTTCATCCCCTCTCTAAGACCGAGTTGGAGGACGTTCTCACGCGGAGAACTAAAGTGCGCGCTCATACTTATAAAATAGCACG
>CAZVYA010000039.1:4732-5916 GCA_964631225.1 uncultured Candidatus Saccharibacteria bacterium | reverse complement strand
CCGAAGGACTTCGGGTCCGCGCCGAGGTCAGCGAGGCGCGGGAATGTGCCGGCCGCGTTGTTAGTGTGAAGGGTAGAGAAGACGAAATGGCCGGTAAGCGCCGCCTGTATAGCTATGTCAGCGGTCTCTCCGTCGCGTATCTCGCCGACCATGATGATGTCAGGATCTTGGCGCACGATGGACTTCAACCCCTCAGAAAAGGTGTATTTATCTCCCTCAACCTGCGTTTGCACTATACCGTCCAGATGGTACTCGACCGGATCCTCTATTGTGATAATTTTTATTTCCGGCGTGTGAATCTCGCGCAGGAAAGAGTACAAAGTGGTCGTCTTACCGCTCCCCGTCGGTCCGGTCGTGAGCAACATACCATTCGGACGCCGTATTTCTTTTTCCAGACGCGCAAGAAGCTTCTGGTGGATTCCGAGCTCGGCGTATGAGACCTTGGTCGACTCGGGGTCGAGAATTCTTAGCACGATGGACTCACCGTGACCGCCGGGGATGAACGAAACACGCGTTTCTACCTGAGTATCGTTTTTTGTAATACTGAAACGGCCGTCTTGTGCGCGGTTGGTGATGTTCAGTTTCGCTCCGGATAGTAGCTTAATACGCGAGTTGAGCTGGTGATACGTCGCGACGTCGAATTGGTATGCGTCAGACAAGAGTCCGTCGATACGCAGGCGCAGTAGAGCCCCCTCTTCTCCCGGCTCAAGATGGATGTCGGACGCGCGTAGAGCGAACACGCCCGCGAAAAGAACCTCGAGAATAAGAGAAACACGGTCCAGCGCATGTTCTTCGGTAGCGGCGTCTAGGCCTTTTTTGAGCGCCGCGAGAGTTGCCCCGTCGCGCTCCAAGTTCGTAAGTGTTTCAGAAGAAATGACAAAAGCCCCGGCCTTTGATTTAGAAGTGAGAGAGAGATCGGCGTAGCGCGAGAGAACCTTATCGAGACTCTTCTTAGAAACGAGGAATTCCCGCAGAGAGAATCCGCGCGCGGCGAGGTCCTCGCGTAGACCTAGGAGAGACTGGTTGTTTGGGTTATGAATGGCAAGCGAGAGAATTTTTGCCGTCTTCGCGAACGCCGCCGCTTCGGCCTCTCTGGCGACCGGTTCTGTGACGACGCGCAGGGCGTCGTTATCAATCTCCATCAGTGAGAGGTCCGCATAAGACATGCCGTATTTCTCGGAGAG
>CAZVYA010000039.1:0-4722 GCA_964631225.1 uncultured Candidatus Saccharibacteria bacterium | reverse complement strand
CTCGCGCTCGCGAACGCGAGCGAGTTTAGCGTTCCCGCTCGCGTCGTCAAAATGAGAATCCATTGGCGTATAATAGCACCATGGAGAAAGGTGTCCGAACGCTCGTAGAACTAGAGGCAGAGGCCGGGCGATTTGTTCGAGACCTCGTCCCAGAAGCTGGAAGAGCCGCGCTTATAACGCTCTCTGGAGAACTTGGCGCAGGAAAGACGGCCTTCACCAAGTCTGTCGCGCACGCGCTCGACGTTAAGGAGGTCGTTACGAGCCCCACGTTCGTTCTAGAAAAGATTTATATGCTCTCCAACCAGGCTTTCAAATATTTAATTCATATTGACGCGTATCGTTTAGAAAAAGGCGCTGACCTAGCACCGCTTGGGTTTGATGAACTAATGAAAGATTCAGGCAATCTTATTTTGCTTGAGTGGCCGGAGAAAGTTGCGGATGCGTTGCCGGAACCGTCAGCGCGTATTTCTATCATCGCCAACCCAGACGGTTCACGAATAATTTCATATGGCTAAAAAAGTTTCCGGAAAGAGACGAATAGTACTTTTAGATACGCACGCGATTATTCATCGCGCGTATCACGCCCTTCCAGACTTCACCGGCCCCACTGGAGCGCCGACGGGGGCTCTCTATGGCCTTGTCGCGATGCTGCTTAAGATAATTACCGACCTGAAGCCCGACTATATCGCCGCCTGCTACGACCTGCCTAAACCGACCATTCGCCATGAGGCATACGCTGACTACAAAGGAACTCGGATAAAAACGGACGATGCGCTCGTCGCGCAAATAAAAGAATCACGGAAGGTGTTTGAGGCATTTTCTATTCCTACCTATGAGCGAGAAGGATTTGAGGCCGATGACCTGCTCGGCACTATCGCCGAAGAAATAAAGGAAACGGCGGATGTGATTATCGCCTCAGGCGATATGGACACCCTCCAGCTCGTAGACGATGAACGTGTACGCGTATACACACTTAAAAAAGGCATAAACGACACTATTCTCTATGACGAGAAGGCGGTTGTAAACAGATTCGGATTCGGTCCAAAACTAATTCCAGACTGGAAGGGGCTTCGCGGCGACCCCTCTGATAACATCAAGGGCGTTAAGGGCATTGGTGAGAAAACAGCGACAGAACTCATCACAGGCTTTGGCAGTATTGAAAAAATCTACTCGGCACTAAAAAAGAAGAACAGTGAAGAAATGTTTCTTAAAAAAGGCATTAAAGCGCGCATGGTTGGACTCTTGAGAGAACACGAAGAAGACGCACGGTTCTCTAAGTCGCTCGCGACGATACGTCTTGATGCGCCTATAGCATTCACTCTCCCAGAAAGAGTTTGGGGAGAGAATATAGAATTATCAAAAATGCTCTCTATGTGCGACGAGTTCGGCTTTAGAACTTTGAAAGAAAGAATAAAAACATTATTTAAAAAGGATTTAGAAGATGAAGAAACCATTGAGTTGATACCAGAAGAAAAGGTGGACACAACGCGCCTGCGCGAAGCGCAGGCGATGCTCTGGCTCATATCTTCAGAATTCACCAACCCGTCTCTCGACGACATTCTCGCATTTACTAAAGAGCGAACGTTTGAACCCGCCTTCGCGGTTCTAGAGAAACAATTGTCCGGACTTCGCCGAGTAAAGGAAGTGTATGAACAGATAGAAAAACCCCTTATACCTGTTATAGAAAAAATGGGAGAAAGAGGAGTTCTTATAGACACAAAGGTTCTCTCCGGTCTCGCGAAAAAATATCGCGCCGAGCTAGAAGATATTGAAAAAAGTATTTATAAAAGTGCGGGACGAGAGTTTAACGTTAGCTCTCCCAAACAGCTCGGTGAAGTGCTCTTCGATGAGTTGAAAATTGTTCCCGAGAGAATGAAGAAGACTGCGGGAGGTCAGCGCTCTACACGCGAGAGCGAGCTGGAGAAGATGCGCGACATGCACCCGATTATCTCCGACATTCTAGAATACAGAGAACTAAAGAAACTTCTCTCTACTTACATTGATAACTTACCTCTCATGCTCGGCCCAGACGGCCGCCTGCATGCAGAATTTCTCCAGACCGGCACAACGACAGGCAGGATGGCATCGCAGAATCCCAATCTGCAAAATATTCCAATGAGAAGTGAACGCGGGCGCGCAGTACGGCATGCATTTATAGCCACTGAGGGATTTTCTCTCGTGGCGCTGGATTATTCTCAGATAGAGCTTCGCATCGCCGCGATACTGTCGGGTGACAAAAAGCTTTGTGAAATATTTAAGAGCGGCAGAGACGTACATACTGAGGTAGCCTCGCGGGTGTTCCGTGTCTCGCCGGAGAAGGTTGACGCTGAAATGCGCCACAAAGCGAAGACGATTAATTTCGGCATTCTCTACGGAATGGGGGCGAACGCTCTTCGTGCGCAGCTCGGAAGCACAACTGCCGAGGCGCACCAGTATCTGGAAGATTATTTCAGTACATTCAAAACTCTTTCTGAATACCTTGAGAGCACAAAAGGTTTTGCGCGTAAAAATGGCTACACAGAAACTCTTTTTGGCAGACGCCGCCAGTTTCCGGAAATGAAATCGGTCCTACCATATGTCAGAGCACAGGCGGAAAGAATGGCGATTAACGCACCGATACAGGGCACACAGGCTGACATCGTTAAGCTAGCGATGGTGAGAATTAACGAAATGATTGAAAAAGAGAGTTCTGTAAACACTTATTTGTTGTTACAAGTACATGATGAGCTTGCGTATGAGATAAAGAAAGAGAGTGTTGATAAAATCGCGCCGAAAATAAAAGAAATTATGGAGTCGGTTTTGTCTGTAAAAGAGACAAATGGCGTGCCTATAATCGCCACAATGAAATCAGGACCAGACTGGGGTACGATGAAATCCTTATGATTTATCTTTTTCATGGTTCTGATGTTGAGAAAACGCGCACGAAGGCGTTTGAGTGGGTCGCGAAGGCGCGTGCGAAAGAGCCGAATCTCGCATACGTGCGCCTTACGCACGAAGAAATCACCGACGCCTCGCTCGAAGACGCCGCCCTCTCCGGCGGCTTATTCGTCAAAAGACTTCTGATTCTTCTTGACGACCCGTTCCAAGAAGAAGATTCTGCGAACATTCTCGAAGAACACCTTCCAGCACTAGCAGTATCGGACAATGCGATAGTTATTCTCGCGCCAAAACTCGCAGCCGTGAAGGCGAAAAAATTTATTGCAAAAGCGAAGATGGAATATAAGTATGACAAACCAGCCGCGCTTGAAGACAAGCGCGGCTTCAACGGAAATTTAGTAAATGCATTCGCGGCTCGCTCGCGCGAAAGACTCTGGCTGGAGGTTAATCGCGCGCTCCGCGCGGGCGATGCTCCCGAGATGCTCCATGGCCTCCTTCACTGGAAAGCGCGCGATATGCGCGACCGCAAGCTCTCTCTGGACTTAATCAATCTCCTCCAAACCTCCCGTCGCAATGGCCTAGAGTTGTCTCTTTCCCTCGAAAAATTCGCCCTTTCAATCTGAACTCTGTGTGCCCCCCGGGCAACGATCCCGGAACCTCCACCTTAAAAGGGTGTTGCTCTGCCAATTGAGCTAGGGGCACAGATTGATACTTCTACCACTTACACCTTACACCTTCAACCTAAATTCTCTAGTAGCTAAAAGCGTCCACCGTCTTACCGTCGGTATCGACAAGCCGTACGACCTCGCGTCGCGTGCCCCAGAGTGGTGTTGTGCGGCCCAGATAGACACGCCACGTATCGCCCCTGAAGTCGGCGTCGTTCTGGTGCGCACCGAGGCATCCGTTGTAGTTTAGATACTGTGTCATGAAGCTCTTGCATGCGCCGGTTGCGCCGGCAGGAGGCGATAGGGCGACCTGACAGCGCGCGAGCCTGTCTACATAATCGATGCAGGCGATGTCGCGGAGGTATCCCGCGCCGTAATACGTAGAGAGCTCATCGGACGGAGAGGGACAATTTTGTGGCAACGGTGGAGAAAACTGCTGGAACGTACTGAAATATCCGATACATTTATTCTCGCGGAACGATGCTCCGACCGGTGACCGTCCGGATATAACCATTGCTCGCTTGCCCGGTGTGATAATAATATCTTGCGAAGCATTTACTATGCCAGAAATCGGTGTCTCTGTTCCCTTCGGTATCGTTGACATAGACCCTGTTACGTCGCTAGAGAGTTTCCATCCTGAAATATTGACCGGCGCGCCGGCGTCCTGTGCAACATAGAGTTCGATGTACTCATTCTTCGGGTCTGACGAGCCCGCTCCGGATATGTAGTGGTTCATTTTCACAATCCCGCGGTACTGAGACACCTGCCCAAATACTCCGCCCCCGAGAGAAGACGGGGGCGGCACGTCCGAATTTGTAGTGACACTAGACCCGTTTGATGACCCCGGAAGGACAACGTTCCCGTCGCCGACACTTAGATTCGCCTTTGGTAACTGTAGATAGGTCCCGCCGCCAAGAGCCCCCGGTTGGGCGAGGCTTGGACCAGAGAACGCAATTGGATGTAGCGGGCCTCCGGTCGCGACCCAGATAAGAAATATGAAAACAAAGACGCCTATAAAAAACCACGCATCATGCATCTCCATACGGCGATTGTATCAAACTTTTGCCAGAAGTCTTTTTAATTCGTCACCTACTACTTCAGCATCGCTCCACGGGACTCTCGTGCCTCTAGCACCCATTATAAAAGGATCGGTGCCCTTGCCGCTAATTAAGACCGCGTC
>CAZVYA010000038.1:705-5974 GCA_964631225.1 uncultured Candidatus Saccharibacteria bacterium | reverse complement strand
GGCTTGGATCGACGGGTACGTAACAGCTACTTCTCCACTTGGGTAAAGAAGCGACGCTGTGTCTGATATTGGAAGTTGAATTATCTGCGACGGGAATAGGATACTGCGGCCGGATAGAATCTGAGTATCTTCAGGTATCTTGAACTCCTGCCCGCCCATAGATAGACGCCAGAGCGAGAGATCCAGCGTGCGAGAGTCATTGTTAAGAAGAGTAATGCCACGAGAAGAAACTGAAGAAATCCTGATGCTGGCGTCTTTCACAGTCACAACGACTTCGGCTAGTGCATTACCGCCGTCGGAGGCGGTGGTGACATGAGCAACGGCCAGATACTCGCCGGGATTGTAGTATTTGTGAAATACGCTAGCGCCGGTCTTACGCATCCCGTCGCCGAACGACCACGTCACTAGAGCGTCGTCGCGTTTATTCCCCTTTCCGTCGTACACGACGGCGGTAAATGCCGTTTCAGCGCCCGAGGACACAACGCGGTCTCCGGCAGTGATAATGCGCAGAGTTGGTATAGGAATATACTCGGGCGGCGCTCCGCCTGAGGATGACGTTGTTGCTGGTGTTGAATCAGAAGAAGTATCAGAAGGAGTTGAGTCTGATGACGCGACAGTAATGGTCTTTGACGAGTCGGCCATCGTAAGGCTTGTGGCCGTAGAGGTGGCAGAAATGAGAACGGTGTATGTCCCGTTATCTACCTGCGTACCCGCGGTGTTAGTACCGTCCCATACTTTCGGAGTGGGGTTGGTAACGCCGGAACTTGAATACAAAGACTTTATAGTGATGCCGCCGGCCGACAGTATTTTAATGGAAGCCTTAACTTGTTCGGAGAAAGCGACGTCAATTGTCGTGGTTGTAGCGAGACCTGACTCGACTGACGCGGTCGGATATATTGTGTCGTACGAAACTGTGTAGGTTGAGAGTGCTGGGGAGGCCGCATGCGCAAAAAGTGGTGAGACGATTGCGAGGACGAACAAACTGACTATGCGCATGAGGAGTATTATATATCGCCCTTCAGCACATCGCGCAACTTGTCTTCTGAAACTTCAAACGGCCCGCTCTCTATACGTGGCGGTTTCACCGCCACGGGCTTCAGCGCCTCCGAGAGCGCCCCCTTGAGCGAACTCTGCTGTTGCTCCTGCTTTTTTTCTTTCTCCTCCCCTCCCTTCTCGGTCATCTTACGCAGAATCGCCTTGAGGTCCTCGGCGCTCTTGGCCGCAACGGGCGGCCGAGCCGTGCCCTCCGTAGCCTTTGGCGAAGGACGGGGAGCGACAGAGCGCTGGTGCACCTGATGTTGAACTGGAGATGGAACGAAATCCATGCGCATTTCTGGTTGCGACTGGCGCAGTAGTTGCGACTGACGCGGAGCCGGCGGGCGATGAACAAATGGTCTGGCCCCGACTGGCGCAGCCTGTACTGGGAGATCCGAGGACCTTTGTGAAGCGCTCGGCGTCTCCGCGTCTACACGCGGAGCCGGATAGGAGGTTGGCCTAGTGGGCGTATAAGATGCGGGACGAAACGGTTTCTTTTTCATCCTAGCATCAGCCGGCGCCTCTGACGTAGCGCTCGCCGTAAGCTCATCCACGATTAACTTCTCGATGCCGTCGCGCGGTGCGGTAAATTGTGAACGCGAGGCTTCGATGACCTGTTC
Organism: uncultured Candidatus Saccharibacteria bacterium; assembly: GCA_964631225.1. Classification (GTDB taxonomy): domain Bacteria; phylum Patescibacteriota; class Minisyncoccia; order Phycocordibacterales; family Phycocordibacteraceae; genus C7867-001. Next base: position 4,319 of record CAZVYA010000038.1, on the reverse strand, counting down.
TCGATAGGACACCGGCGGCGCTTCTATCGGCGGAATCGTCACAGCGGAGAACGGCGCAGACCCGACGCCGTCAATCATAAGCGTCATATAGACCTGCGCGAAGCCGAGACCAACAATATCTTCCTTAAGAAATCGAGGCATAAAGACGGTCTCCAGTACCTCTGCGTCGAACGGACCGACACGGAAGGAGACTGTCGTACCTACGTTGCCGAAGACTGCGTCGCGCACCTCCTCTTCCATCTGTTCGATGTACTGATTAGTCAGTATGAGATCCAATTTATATTTGCGAGATTCTGAAAGAATCTCGGCGAATGTCTCGTTCGCGAAGTTCTGAAATTCGTCAACGTAGAAGTAAAAGTGCGGTAATTTTGCAAGTTCATTTTTTTGTATGCCGGCTCGGCTCATCGCGGCGAGAAAGATGCGTGTCGTGAGCATCGAACCGAGAAGACGCATGTTCGTCTCGCCGATAAGACCCTTTGAGAGATTCATGATGAGAATTTTCTTCTCATCCATCATAGTGCGAATGTCGAAAGAAGATTTCGGCTGGCCGATGATATTTCTTATGAGAGGATTGCCGGTAAATTGGCCGACCTTATTTTGAATCGCCGGCGTCGCCTCCTGCGTGTATCGGTCGCCGTAATTGGCGAACTCCTTCAGCCAAAAGTCCTTAACGACGGGGTCCTTTACGTTATCCACCACCTTCGTCCGATAGTCCTTGTCCGTATACATGCGATTCACTCCCAGCAGTGTCGCTCCCGGATATTCAAGCAGTGCGAGAAGGGTGTTCGTGAGAATGTACTCCATGCGAGCACTCCACGCGTCTTCCCATATTTTCTTGAAGGTCGCCATGAGACCGCTGACCACGAGATGGCGCTTGTCGTAGCCAACGTCCTCCATAACGTTGAAGGCAACAGGGTGGTCAAGGTCGAATGGGGCAAAATAAACAACGTCTTTTATGCGCTCCTCTGGAATGAAATCTAGGAGTGTTTCGACCGTCAGGCCGTGCGGGTCGAGGAAGGCTAGCCCCTCACCATTCCTGATGTCTTGAATGGCCATGTTTAGGAGCAGGGTCGACTTACCCATACCGGTCTTGCCGATAACGTACATATGACGATCGCGGTCCTTCGATTTAATGCCGAACGGAATGAACTTGCCGCGCGCGTCGGTAGCCGCGAAATAGGTCACTCGCTCAGGATTTTCCATTGCTATAAAGTATAACAAACGCTAGGGCGTTTGTTTTTGTAAAAGTTTAGATTGAAGAGACGCCCTGCTGAGGAGAATTGGCCGGCGGCTGCGGGCCACGCGCTTCGTGGGTGCGGATCGAAAGTCCGATACCAAGCACACATGCTCCGAGAATCGCCGCCAATAACGCCCTTAGTGAGGCAGGAAGACCTGAAAACGGAACAAGAATAATCAGAATTCCTACTAGAATAAGCGTGCTGGATCGGGACATGCAGACAGTATATCAAAACTCGACTATCACCACAAATTCTCCGCGGATGGTGTCGGGATGAAGTGCGAAGTGCGCGAGCACCTCGCTTGGCGTACCTGAAATGACCTCTTCATGAATCTTTGTAATCTCGCGAGCAAGGGTAACCCTTGCTACAGAAAGCGCCTCTAATTCTTTGAGCAACTTTAAAATCCTGTGCGGTGATTCATAGAGTACAACTGATATCTCGTTTTTATTTAATTTTCTTAGTGCAGTTTGACGGCCCTTCTTATGTGGAAGAAATCCAAGAAACGTAAACCTGCCAGCATCGATGCCGGCTATAGAGAGCGCGGCGGTGAGCGCGGAGGCGCCGGGTATCGCTTCTATCACCGCGCTCGGAATCTTCTCGCGCACCTGCGCCACGAGCCGCGCTCCGGGGTCAGAGATGCACGGCGTACCGGCGTCGCTCACGAACGCGACATGTTCACCCGCTTCAAGTCGCGCAATTATTTCATCAGCTTTTTTTATCTCTGTAGACGCATCCAGCCGCTGGAGTGGTTTCTTGATTTCATAACGCGCGAGCAGCTTCGCGATGACGCGCGTATCTTCGGCATATATAACACCGCACTCTTTCAGCGTCCGCAAAGCGCGTAGCGTGATATCTTCTAAGTTCCCTATTGGCGTCGCGACTATTGAGAGAGTTCCCATATAGTTACTCTAGCGCGATTGACATATTATCGCAATGCGATACAATTGGACTCGGAACATACACAAACAACCAAAGGAGCAGGGAATGAAAACAGCGTTCAAAAGAAATTTCACAGTCGGTAACGACGAAAAAATCAGGAAGTTTGCGGCAGCGATCGGCGATTGGAACCCTCTTCACCACGATCAGGCGGCGGCCAGAAGGGCTGGCCTGAGAGGCATAATCGCACCGGGCGTTATGCTCGTGGGATTCTTGTCGTCCGTCATCGCGAGCGAGATACCGAGAGTGATGATAGCCGACCTGAATCTGAAATTCAGGAGACCTCTGTATTCCGGCTCTCACCCGACAGTATTCTGTACCGTTTCTCGACAAAGAGACCGTCTTGCATTCGTTACGGTCAAAATCGAGAATGGAGCCGAACTGGTGGCAGAGGGGTCATGCACTCTCCTGCTTCCACGAGAATAAGACGACACGGCCTCCTCTGGGAGGCCGTTTTATTTTCACGCTACGAGCGCGTCAGCAACTTTGTATATGTCACCGGCGCCCATTGTTATGATGGTGTCGCTGGCTTCGGCGAGCTCCAATTCTTTTTTTATCGCGTCGAAATCAAGTGCAACTGCGTCAGTGCCGGTCGCACGAATACGTTCGGCGAGTATCTCGCTAGATATGGAGCCGTCGTCTACTTCCCTCGCAGCATAAATAGGAGCGATAAACACCTTGTCCGCATCGCTGAAAGCAGAAGCAAATTCGTCCAGCAGGTCGCGAGTACGGCTGTAAAGATGCGGATGGAATGCCACCAGAACTCTTCCTTTTACTTTTTCTTTCAACGCTTTCAGCGTGACCTTCACAGCGGTGGGGTGGTGCGCGTAATCGTCGTACACATCTACGCCATTCTTATTTTTGCCTTTGTATTCAAATCTGCGCCAAGTGCCTTCAAATGTTGAGACACTTTCATATATGAAAGTGTCTGAAATATCTGGTAGGACCGCTCGCGCGGCCGCAGCGGCCGCGCGAGCATTCATGACGTTAAATTCCCCCAGTAACCGAAGCGTGTATGCTGACTCATTCGTGTAATCAACTATTTTCGCTTTAGACTTCGCGAGCAGTGACGCAATATTTGTATCGCTCGGATTCGTCACGATAACACCGTCTGCCGGCACTTTTTCAATCGCTTTTTTAAAAGTTTCTTGCAGTGCCGAGAGAGATGGGAAGAAGTCGGTGTGGTCCCACTCTACATTTGTAAGTACTAAAATCTTCGGTAAGAGCTCCAGTAAGTGATCTTTGTATTCACACGCCTCTACGACAAAAATATCTGAGTCGCCGTGCAAATAGTTAGACCCAAAATCTTTCACGATAGAGCCAATAACTGCAGTTGGCGACGCCCCAGCGTCTTTCAAAATCTTCGCCAACATTCCAGTCGTCGTCGTCTTACCGTGCGTGCCGGCGATGGCAATAGTAAAAACTTTCCGAGATAATTCT
>CAZVYA010000038.1:0-695 GCA_964631225.1 uncultured Candidatus Saccharibacteria bacterium | reverse complement strand
GACACTTTCCCAAGCATCTCAAAGTATGAGAGTTGTGTGGTGCCTAATTCCTTCGCCCGCGCGCGCTCTGGATTATCTTCTGGCACAGAATCGCTATAGACCACCTTCTCTGCATCTGCCGGCACATTCTCAGCCCGCTGGCCTATCACGACCTGAATTCCCTTCTTCTCCAAGAGCTCTGTCACCGGACTCGCCTCGCGATCCGAGCCAGTTACGACCGTTCCATGGTCAACAAAATACTGCGCGAGCGCGCTCATTCCTATCCCCCCGATACCGATGAAATAGGCCTTTTTAGGGTTCATGCATCTAATCTAACACCTCAATGACATATGAGGCATCCGGAAGAAGCTCCGCCACATGCGCTCGAAATTGCTGGGTATCTTTGCTGACTAGGAACCGGAGTTCGCCATCCCCGACCTCGCGTGGCCACAGCTGTCGTTTAACACGATCCGCAACCGCCCCCGCGGGGTCAAAAAGGGGCACGCTGCCTAGCACTTTGCGGAAAGACGTGAGCGCGAGTGGATAGTGCGTGCAGGCGAGGATTACAGCACCGTATTTTTTTATGTCATGCGTTGCAAATGCGCCAGCAATCAACAGTTCCTGATCCTTTGCCGGAGTTCCGAACTCAATCGCACCGGCGAGTTTTGGTATGGCAACCGTATCAATCTTAATGCCGAGCATCTGAAATGCGTTTT
>CAZVYA010000037.1:5035-6261 GCA_964631225.1 uncultured Candidatus Saccharibacteria bacterium | reverse complement strand
ATTATACAGTACCTTTCATGGCGAACGCACCAGTGAAGAAGCCGAAAGGGAAGAAGCCAGTGCCGAAGCAGCACGGGTGGCGGGCGATGCTCGGCGGGCCGTCGTTCTTCGGTAATCTAATGACCACCGTTCTTATATTCCTCCTCCTAATGAGCATGTACTCGCTCATCTCCGGAATGTTCCAGCCGACGAGCGACGTCCCCCTCTCGGTCGTTGCGGCCGACGTCGCGGAAGGGAAGATAAAGTCGATTATTGTAAAAGGCGATTCGCTTGATTTGGTTTACATCGATGAGTCCATTAAGGTCTCGCGTAAGGACCCCTCAGCCGGTCTACCGGAGACTCTCGCGACTTACGGCGTTACTCCGGCAGAGCTTTCTAAAGTATCCATAACGATACAAGGGCAATCCGGATTTGAGTTCTGGTTTTTTAACCTCGCACCCATCTTCATCCCGATACTCTTTATCATCTTCCTCTTCTGGTTCCTCTCGCGACAGGTGAAGGGCGCAGGAATGCAGGCCTTCAGCTTCGGCCAATCCAAAGCGCGCGTTATTGACCCCGCCGACATGTCCCAGCGCGTTACCTTCGCTGACGTAGCCGGCGCTCGCGAGGCTAAGGAGGAGCTTCTGGAGATCGTGGACTTCTTAAAGAGCCCCAAGAAGTTCTTGGATATCGGCGCGCGCATCCCGAAGGGAATCATTCTCATGGGTGCGCCCGGTACCGGTAAGACGCTTCTCGCGCGCGCGGTCGCGGGCGAGGCTGGCGTGCCGTTCTTCTCCATCTCAGGTTCGGAGTTTGTAGAAATGTTCGTCGGTGTCGGGGCCTCCCGCGTGCGTGACCTATTCCAGTTAGCAAAAAAAGCGGCGCCGGCTATTATTTTCGTAGATGAGATTGACGCAGTCGGGCGTGTCCGCGGAACGGGAGTTGGCGGAGGCAACGACGAACGCGAGCAGACGCTCAATCAAATTTTGGTAGAAATGGACGGCTTCGAGCCTACTGAAAAGGTGGTCGTAATGGCGGCTACAAACAGACCGGACGTTCTCGACCCTGCACTACTGCGCCCAGGACGCTTCGACCGGCGCGTGACTATAGACTTGCCGGACCGTCGAGATAGAGAAGAGATTCTCCAGATTCACGCACGCCAGAAGCCCTTGGGCCCTGACGTCGCGCTCGCCGTCATCGCCGAGACGGCCCGGGGGGGCAACGTCGTCATCGTCGCCCACGGCGCC
>CAZVYA010000037.1:2469-5025 GCA_964631225.1 uncultured Candidatus Saccharibacteria bacterium | reverse complement strand
CGAACTCTACTCTCTTATGAACGAAGGGGCTATTCTCGCCGCGCGTGAGAACAGAAAGGAGGTCGCGCAGTATGACCTGATACGTTCCATTGAAAAAGTAATGCTAGGTCCTGAGCGTAAGTCGCATCTGCTTACAAAAAAAGAAAAAGAACTAACCAGTTACCACGAGGCCGGCCACGCGCTCGTTTCTTCTATTCTCCCGAACGCAGACCCAGTGCACAAAATTTCTATCATCAGCAGAGGACGCGCCGCCGGCTACACTCTGAAGCTGCCGTTTGAGGATAAGAAGATGCAGTCCAAGAAACAGTTTCTTGACGACATTGCCGCTACGCTGGGCGGATACGTCGCCGAGGAGATTCTCTTTGACGATGTGACGACCGGTCCATCTAACGACCTTATGGTTGTCACCGCGCTCGCGCGCGAGATGGTCACGCGCTACGGCATGAGCGAGAAAATGGGACCGATAGCCTTCGGTGAGAGAGCTATGGGTAACGAACCTTACTCCGAACACGTAGCGACGCAGATAGACGCCGAGGTTGCCAGTATTATAGACGATGCGAAAGCCAAAGCGAAAAAAGTTATTACAGAGCATCGTACAGCGCTTGATGCTATCGCCAAAGAGCTGATGGAAAAAGAGACAATTGAACGCGCCGAGTTTGAAAAAATTCTCATCGTCAACGGCATCACTCCTAAGAAGCGGGAAGAAGAGGGTATTGTAATCGCTCCTGATATTGCTGGCGGTATATAAAAACAGCCCGAACCGGATTGGTTCGGGCCGTTGGGGGCGGCGTCATTTCTGGAAACGTATTCCGTCCTGCGCGAGCCTGAAAGGGATGCGCACGAGAAGAATCGGAATCATGAATAAAAAGAGCGCCGAGCCAATCCATCTTGTGAGGTCGCCCACGCTAACCATATTTGTACCGCCGTCAGGCGGATAGTCAGTGAGCTCGGCCCACTTATCTGCTATGCCAAGAAACGGTTCCCACATAACGTGAACATCCGGGAAGTCGACTTGGATCCTGTCACCAAGCAGAACGAATTTGGAATGCTCAGACGTTGTTACATGTCGCGCCTTTTCGTCGTGGTCAGAAATTACCGATGATGCCACGACTTCGATAATTGGCATGCTACCGTTATTCGCTACCACCACGGCCATGTTCATGGCGGTGCCCCAGAAATACATCGTGAGGCCGAGTAACATCAGGGTTGCTGACAGCCAATCAAGTCTGTTTTCAGTAGCGTCCATACGCCCTCCTTGTTGTATTACAGGGAACTTCCTGAATTATATATAGCACGAAACTTAATTTTTGTCCACCCCCTTGGATTCGAACCAAGGACCCTCGAGGTATAAGCTCGATGCTCTAACCAGCTGAGCTAGGGGTGGCTACTTCAATACTGTAACGCACGACTACTCCAAATGCATCTCTTTGTCGGCAGTCTGGGCGCGGAGGAGGAGGGCTGGGTGATTTTTTAATTCTGGATCGCGGGCGACGAGAGCGAATGCCTCGGCGCGGGCGGCTTCAACAAGTTTTATATTTTTTAATGCTTCCATCGCTATGTCCGAGACGCCCCACTGTTTCCCTCCGCCGAGTTCGCCGGCTCCGCGTAGCGCGAGGTCATATTCGGCTAGCTCGAAGCCGTTTTTCGCATTCACAAACGCTTTCATCCTCTCCCTCGTGGTTTCGCCTGAGGATTCAGGGAGCGCGAAGCAGTATGACTGGTGAACAGAACGCAAGACGCGTCCGCGTAGTTGGTGTAGCTGTGCGAGCCCGAATCTCTCCGCGCCCTCTATCAGAATCACTGTTGCGTTCTGTACATTCACACCCACCTCAACAACAGACGTCGCAACGAGGATATTAATTTCATTTTTTTCAAACGCATGCATAGTCTTCTCCTTTTCTATCGGCGTCATCTTGCTGTGGAGTATCCCAATAGTCGCATCAGGGAATACAGTTTTTTTCAAGCGCTCCGCCTCGGCTTTTACAGACTTCGCTTGAAGTGCGAATTCTTTTTTAGGGTCAGGCTCGTCTATGCGCGGGCATATTACATACGCCTGATGGCCGGCAGAGAGTTCTGCGCGGACGCGCTCGTACGCCTTTTCGCGTTCTTTAGGACCGAGCACTTCTGTAATAACAACTTTTCTTCCGGCAGGCATTTCATCAAGCAGTGTTAAATCTAGATCGCCGTAGATAGTGAGCGCGAGCGTGCGCGGTATGGGTGTCGCTGTCATTGATAATAAATGTGGAGCAATCTCTCCCTTCGTTGCTAACTTTTGCCTATGTATAGTTCCAAATCTGTGCTGTTCGTCAACGATTGCATAGGCAAAATATTTAAACGAGAGCGATTTTTCAATGAGTGCGTGCGTGCCGATAACGATCGGTATCTCACCGTTCGCCACCATTTTCTTAAACGCAGGTTTAGAGAGTTTGGCGGATTCTTCGTAGCGCACGCGTGAAGGGAACTTCCTACATTCACTGCCGGTAATTAAGCCGATAGGTATCGGGTGAGATTTGAAGTAAGAAATAAATGTGGAGAAATGCTGTTTCGCGAGAATTT
>CAZVYA010000037.1:0-2459 GCA_964631225.1 uncultured Candidatus Saccharibacteria bacterium | reverse complement strand
TGTTGGGCAGAGGTAGGCGACTTGTAACGTGCCAGCGATTCTTCCAGTAGGCTTAGAAGTTGCCACCAAGTAAGATGTTGCTGCAGCAACAGCAGTTTTTCCGCTCCCGACGTCGCCTTCGAGAAGGCGCAACATTGGGTGCATTTTTTCAAAATCTGCAACAATAGCATCAATAGCCCGCAACTGTGCCTTTGTTGCGGGAAACGGAAACGATGCGATGAAGTCTGCAAGGGCATTGCGGTCAATTTCGACTGCCAGTGCTTTTTCATTCATCAGTGCACGCCGTCTCTGTTGCATCATGATTTGGAGAGCGAACACTTCTTCAAATGCAAAACGTTTACGTGCTGCAGTTGCATCAGTCAGTTTTTTTGGCGCGTGCATAAATACGAGTGCGGACGAGAGAGAGGGCAAGTTATATTTCTCTAATACTTCTGCCGGTATTGGATCTTCAAGTTTCTCGTGTACTCCTGTCTCGAATATTTTGCGTATCGCGTGAAGGAACCAGAGCGAAGATATCCCCTGACTCTCGGGATACACAGGGAAGAATTCCTGCTCCTCTGTTCCAGCATCCTTTCGCAAGGTTCGACCTTGCGAAAAAAGCGAATCGTGGACATCTTCAGGCATGACAGGAGTCTTGTCTATCGCTGGGTTCGCTAGATACATCTTCGCGCCTTCGCCCGCGACACGACCGGAGACTTTCACCACCATGCCGTCGTGGAGCGTTTTCGCGATGTAGGGTTGACTGAACCACATCATCTTAATCTTCCCCGATGCATCTTCAAGCCACGCCTCTGCTATTGGTCGGCGACTCTTCCACGTTCTTCGTATATCGGGCTTCCTTATTGTCCCGTAAAGTGTCACCTGCTTGCCGGCAGGCAGGCCTCCGCTACTGGCAGAAACACCTGCAATCGTCCCCGTCTGTCCGGCAGACTCGTAGCGCGCGGGGAAGTGATACAACAAATCGCCGATAGTCTTTATTCCAAGCTTCCGGAGCGCCTTCTTCTGCTCAGGCTTTAACCGCGTGAAGTGTTGCTCGAGCGGGTCGACGATGTTCATGGTATCCAGTATACGCGCGAAAACATATAGCGCATTTACGTTATAGTTACCAAATGCGAAATGACCTTCTCTGGATAGCCGCATGCGCAGGATGTGCCGCGGCACTCACCGTCTTTCTGTCCGCCGGAGGCGTTAAGCCCCTGCAGAGCGCGATGCAGTGGACCTCAACGCAGGCGCAAACAGCGGCAATATTCTTCGTGCAGAGCATCAGTGCAGCGCAAATTCAAGACGAGTATCGCAGTGTGCCGGTCTCACGGTCGTTGTCTGGTGTACCGGAGGTTGCAGTTCCGGCCGAGAGAGTGCGCGTCTTAATAGTAGCCGGACATCAGCCTGAAAAAGGAGGCACAGAATTCGGTGGCGTCCGCGAGCGAGAGGTCGTCGCCGATATTGTGGACGCACTCGTTGAGTTACTCTCGCAGAATCCGCATTACGAAGCGATGGCTGCGCGCACGAAGACTGCATGGAATCCGATTTTACAGTCCTATTTTGATACCCACAAATTGGAGATAGATACATTCATGCAGTCACAGAAGACTCAGATGGAGAGTCGTCTGGCGGACGGAAGTATACTGCCGCAGGCCGACACGGTATATCACCTCACGGTTCCGTCTGCGGCGGCGATACAGCTCTATGGTATTAACAAATGGGCGAGTGATAACCGTTACGATATTACAATCCATCTTCACATCAACGACGATGCTGAACATCGCCCTAGAGTTGCCGGAAAGTACAACGGCTTCGCTGTGTATATACCGGATCACCAATATTCAAACGCCGAGGCGTCACGGGCGATTGGTGAAAAGATTGCGGCGCGCCTGAACGCCTATCACGCGACCAGTACACTCCCGATTGAAGACGCGGGCGTTGTAGAAGACCAGCAGCTTATCGCCATTGGTTCGAACAACACCGCGGATGGAGCAGCTCTTCTTATTGAATACGGATATATCTATGAGCCGCAGTTCCAGTCGTCGTCGATTCGTCAACTCGCTATAGCCGACTATGCCTTCCAGACGTACCTAGGCCTGCAGGACTTTTTCGATGACCCGATTGTGACTACTTATGGCTCCGTCTCGTTCCCATATGATTGGACGAAGGTGACCGGTGCTAGAAATGAAAAAGGACCCAGTGTATATGCTCTACAGGCCGCGCTTCGCCACCTCGGATACTATCCGCCCACCGGCAGAAGCTTCAGCGATTGTCCGATTTCCGGTGTTGCCGGTCCGTGTACGCGCGCCGCGATTACCGCGTATCAAAAAGCGCATTCACTCGCGGGGACAGGGAGGCTGGGGCCGGAGACACGTGCCATTCTAGAAAAGGAGCTCGCTACGCCGTAGTGTTATACTGCGCATCTGATACGGATACAAAAACGAATGAAATTATCGCTGCGTTTAAAAGGCAGGGAG
>CAZVYA010000036.1:0-6263 GCA_964631225.1 uncultured Candidatus Saccharibacteria bacterium | reverse complement strand
CATCTGCCCTGATGAGACCTCCGATAAGGCCCCAACGATTCTTATAATGTGACTCTACGTTTACTCTCCCGAGTAGAACACAAAGCTCGCCTGCGACAATGCGGAAACACACAGCATCAACCGCCACTACTGCGAATCGGAGCTTCTGAATAGACCGTTTGGTCGCCATGGGTGTATTATATACACTAATACTCGCATCGTGTATAGTGCCGATATGTTGAAAACACGTTCAGGGGCAGATGACGAATACCCGATGCGCATTAATAAGTACCTCGCGAGAGATGGCGTGGCTACGCGCCGTGGCGCGGACGAACTCGTGGCGCGCGGGAAGATATTGATTAACGGCAAAGTCGCAGTGCTCGGCGATAAGGTAAACAAAAGCGACAAGGTCGAGCTACGCGACAAGAGCTCGTCAAAGAAGTTTCTCTATTACGCATACAACAAGCCCGTCGGCGTTATTACGCACTCGCCACAGACGGGCGAGAAAGATATTAAGCAAAGCACCGGTCTACCTAGGGACGTGTTCCCTATCGGCAGATTAGATAAAGACTCCAGCGGGCTCATTATCCTCACCAACGACGGTCGCGTGACCGACAGACTACTGAATCCCGATTACGAGCATGACAAAGAATATCGCGTGCGCACTGCCGACCCTCTGCGCGAGAGTTTTAAGAAATTTATGGAAGCAGGTGTAGATATAGAGGGCTACATGACGAAGCCGTGTGTGGTGCGTAAGACTGGACCGAAGAGCTTCAACATTACACTCACCGAGGGCAAGAAGCATCAGATACGCAGGATGGTCTCAGCGATGCACAACACGGTCGTGGAGCTCGAGCGCACGCGCATCCTCAACATCCGTTTGGACAATCTCGCGTCCGGCACGTGGCGCGCAATAGATGGCGACGAACTCAAAACTTTTCTTACCCAAATTGGAATGAAATAAAAAAAACCGCCCTACATCAGGCGGTTTCGGATACGTGTCGCATAACAGTGCTGTGTCGCACCGTTACAAAACGTTTCGCGATTGTAAATGTGCACGGGTTAATCAGATGAATCCCGTACTTGAAGTGGTTGGGGTCGTCGTCCGTGTCTTTGTCGACACCAATAGCTATCGGAGCTAACACGTGCGCAACAGCCGAGAGGAGCGAGCTCTGCGTCCTTGCGTCCTCTGCGCGGATATCTCCTCCGTCTCTAACGGACAACACCTTATCTCCTATGCGAACGTCGATCGTGACGGCTAGATACGGCGAACGGTCGCTTTCGCCGAATCGTGAACGCAGAAACCTCTGAAGAATATCACGCGCCGCTACTTCCGCTTCGGGCGTTACGGGTGATACACCCCTCGGAAGAACGAAGTTGTTGTTCCATATCGAGAGGAGAGACGATTGGTCCGGTGAGATGACGGCAATCTTCGTAGCCTTGTCCGGCGGAGAGTAGAACAGCGAGAGCCTGCAAGCTCTCCCGAGCCCGAGTTCCACGACCGCCGCATGAGAAACGATGTCGTTCACGTGCCTCGGAGGCAGTTTAGACCGCTCTAAGATTCGTTGTATCGCGTGTGCTCTGACCTTCAACCTAGCCCCCTATCTGGTTAGTCTGGTTAGAAACCTATCATACTAGGGCTAAATGTCTAACTTTGTGGAGTTTAGTTTATTTTACAAACGCCCTGTCTATTATATCCATAATTCCCTGCAGAGACTCGTCTGACTTAACGAAGTATCCGTGGATGCCGAGCGATACACCCTCACTGATTTTTTCCATTGATGAAATGTTGGAGGTTATGAGGACTGGTATGCTGCCCTTACCGTATTTTTCATTCACCTGTTTAAGAAATTCCATCCCGTCCATCTTCGGCATCATGATGTCTAGAAGTATTAGGTCTGGTCTGGAACTCTCAACTTCTTTAAGCCCCTCTTCCCCATTCGCGGCGGATGAGACCGTATACTTCGCGGGGTCAAGGGCGGCCTTCATCATCGCCACGAACGTCATATCGTCGTCTATCACCAGTACTTTTTTCATATGCGGACAGTATACTACGACTCCGGCACGGCAAGCGGTAGCGCGAAATAGAACGTACTACCGGCGTCAACCTTGGATACCACGTCGATAATCCCGCCGTGCTCCTGTATAATCCCGCGCGCAATCGCGAGCCCCAGACCGGTTCCCTTGATGTTCGGTATGGCCTTTGTATTATCGAGCTGTTTGAACTTACTGAAAAGTTCCGACATGTGCTCCGCGGGTATGCCTGTCCCTGTATCAGTAACTGCCACTACGAGCGACCTCGGCAGGGCCGTAAACTGACTTTCAGGAAGCGGCTCCGGCGGAGAAACCTTTGTTTTGAGTATTTCTTTATTCACAGACGCGCCCTGCTCGTGTACGAACGCTGAGATGGATATTGCCCCGCCCTCTGCGGTAAACTTCAGCGCATTAGAGATGAGATTGTTGAGCACCTGTTTAATTCTCTGTGAGTCTAGTTGGACGTCTTTTGGAACGTCGTCGTCAACGGAGGCTGTCAGACGTATCTTTTTGTCAGCTGCCGACAAGCCAAAGAATGAAATCCTGTTAGTTATGACCTCAGCTATGTCGGATGGTTCTCGATTAATCTCGAACTTCCCTGCCTGTAGCTTCGCCGCGTCCAGAATGTCGTTCACCAAGTCGAGCATAGACGATGAGTTTTGGTAAATGATATCCACGTACTGTTTCGAGGCGGCGGCGGGCTTCCTGACAGGCATCTTCAGAAGTTCACTGGCCTTCTGGATGCCTGAGAGTGGCGTTCGGAGCTCGTGCACTATCATAGAAGTGAAGTCGTCCCGCACGCGCTCGAGCTCCACTTCTCTCGTCACGTCGTGGAATATAACGACACCGCCGAGCACCTCACTCTCGTTCAGGGCGGACACCGTCTGTACAGGAAACACGAAGGACTGATAGAACTTTTCGCGTATTCCAAACCGTTCGGACGCGAACGTCTTCTTCAGCTTCACGCTCTCTTCGAGTCGACCGCGGATGTCCATCTTCCCGCCGAGATTGTCGATAAAATCAAATATCGTTATCTCTGTTTTCTTCTCCTGTCCTATGACTCGCTTGGCGGCGGGATTAATGACAAGAATGCGATAATCGGCGTCAGTCATCACAACTCCGTCCTCCATGCTCTCCACCATCGCGTTCACCTTAGCCTGCTCTGTCTTAACGACGCTCTGTAGGCTCGTCACAGCCTTCGACGCCTGCTGGATAATCTTGTAGAGGATTGTCATTTCCTCCTCCTTGTAGAGACCGTCCTTTGTATCCGCGACGGTGAGGACTCCCACCACCCTTTCATCTATAACGAGCGGGATGTTGAAGAACGAACGCACAGGCTCTTCCAGCTCCTCTATAATAATGGCGCCTGAGAGGATCTCTTCTACATTCTTCTTGTCGAACTCGCGATCCAAGAGGGCTCCGAGAGAGCCGAGCATCCTGTCCCGCACGTCGTTTACGAACCTGCGGTGCACCGACCGCTCTAGGTGCATCTTGAATATCACCTTTTCCGGCTCCAAGAGCATGTATGAGACGGCCGAATATTCTATGAACTGGTGAAGCGAGTTGGTGATGACGTCGATTATCTGCTGGACGTCGAGCGAATAGCCGATACGGTCGCCGAGCTCCTTCAGGATGGCGAGCTCGTACATCCGACGGCTAACGTCCTTCTCTTTTTTCTCCAATATCGCCTTCGCCTTATAGTCTTTGACAACTAGGTATACGCTCACCGCGACTGCGGCAACGGTGATAACTATAGCGATGATAGTTATCATGAAGTATGACCGAGGTCTGTTATGCCGTCTTGGACAATGACTTCAGGCGCAACGCTGCGATGGTGATACAGACTGCGGCGATGGTCAAGAATATTTTCTCGACACCCTCAATAGTCTCACTCGTAGCGACAATGACCTTCAAACTCTCGGTCAATAATTCCCAGAGATGTTGGCCGGCAAAAGCCCAGATAGCGATAATCATCGGACCGGCTATAGCACGACCGATCTGCCCCAGAAACAACTTGGCACTGAAGAGGTATGCCCCGACAACTCCGGCGAGCGCGAACGCGACGAAGTGGTGCAGTCCGAGTTCGCCTAGCTGTGACGAGTTATATGCCTGCATCATTGATTCGGACGAACCGGCGAAAACAAAAGCTGTGACTAATACAACTAGAGTAACAATACCCCAAACCATGCTCGAATCTTTAGATGCGGATGCTCCGGCATCTGTGCTGCCTAGTCGTGCGAGCGACTTAAAACCGATATAGAACGAAATCATAGCGACATAGAACATGATGTGCCACCAAACGTCGGTCGATTCGGCCGATATACCGAGAACATTCGCCTCGGACAATTTCTGGAATATGGTGATGACGAGGAATGTGCCCGTACCGATGAAGAGATAGTTTAGAACGGTCTTTATACCCGATTCGCTCGAGGAACGAACTGCGTTATAGGTAACGACAGTCGCGACGATAAAACCTAACGTGGAGATGTAATAACCAAGTGAGATTAATGTTTCCATGCCTTACTTATTAATGTTTAAGTTCGGGTATTTCGCAAAGATTGAGCCGAGTGCGTTCTTCACGATAAGTCCGGAGAGTTCTACGTATTGGTCGACTAGGCTCTGAAGTGTCTCCTTCGGGTTGTCGCCTACGCCGGTCACCTTGCCGTCGTTGTCCACCATTAGTCCCTGCACGCTACGCGCCTTTAGTATCGCTATCTCGGGTCCGAGAATAAGCGACTGCTTCTTAATTATCTCGCTGATGAGTGCCGTATACTGCTCTTTTTCGTCCATGCACTTGGTAATTAGTCCAATAACCTATAAATAATAGCACCCTGTTGGAGTGTCCATAGTGCCACATGTTGATTACCTCCGTTGACCACTGGGCAATAAAAAAAGCGCCCCGAGTGGGGGCGCATAGGTGTCTACAGTTGGCGTTCCTTCACGAGCACTAGGCGCGGCTCTCCGTCGCCGAAGTAGTTCTCGATTCGTTTTTCAATCTGGAATCCGAGCGTCTTCCACAGGCGAATGACTTTGAAATTACCAGGATGGGTGACGAGATCTATCCTCTTCACTCCCTGCAACTTCCTCAATCGGAATAGGGCGGCCTCGCGCGCGATACTCTGCCCCTGGAAGTCGGGATGGACAACCATCCCCGAGAGATACGCGTGGTCGTGGCTCTTCATTTGGAAGGCTGTGCTACCGATGAGCTGCTCGTCCCTGTAGATGAGATACACCTCATTCTCCGCGATTTCTTGTAACGCCTCGGCCCTGTTCGCGCTACCCGAATAGGTTTTAGTTCCTATAACCGAATGCTCCAGTGCTAGGAACGCATCCGCGTCTTCCGACGTCGCCCGCCGGAACGAAAGCTTAACTCCGTGTCCCATGACTGTTCTCCCTTTTACAGAATGTTCATCTTACTGAAAAGCAGTATATAACAGATGTTGTGAAATGTCTAGGATTTTGCCGGTAGCGTGGTACGACACAGGAACCTTATGAGTTGAACAAATGGCTAAAAACTCGCTCTCGCACGGCATCGAAGTCCCGCGAGACATCGAAGTATGCAATTTTATACTTTGCACACTCAGTTTCCAGATATTTACTAAATTCAATCATCTCATTAAGCATACCGAGCATGGCTTCGTCGGATATGTCCTTGGTCCAATCAACTTCTCCTTGGTGATGCTTTCGTACAAGAGAGAGCTTCTCATCTGCGCTTAAATCTGTATAGCCCAGGAAACAACATTTAATCGGTTTACCCGCTCGTAGTAATTCATCTACCTGAGAAGGAAGGATTGAGTCTCCTTCCAAGAGATAGTCTTTTTCTTCTTCGAAAAAGAAATTCAAGAGGTGTTTAGATATAGGCCACATCTTAACCGGTCGCTCGGTCAGAGAATTCTCATATGAAATTCCGAATTCTGGCGCACCGTTTGCCAGTGCGCCGAAGAGCGCATCGAGTGGAAAATAGGGAATATTCTTTTCAGAAACGATTCTTCGTGCGAGAAGTGTCTTGCCTGAACGTGGGGCGCCGCCGATGATGTATAGCATCTGTCTATTATACGCTGTTTTATTTTACGAGCCGGCCTCATCGGACTCGTACATTATACCGCCAAGCCCCACAAGGGTTTCGTGGCAGCTTCTTGACAGTTATTTCGACCCTCCTCGGAATCTTCCAAAACAAGACCGAATCAGTCCTTCAAAATAAGGTAGGTCAAGGATTTCAATTGGTGTGAATCTCAGGACGATCTTTGACC
>CAZVYA010000035.1:0-6437 GCA_964631225.1 uncultured Candidatus Saccharibacteria bacterium | reverse complement strand
AACATGGCGTGGGGCTGACTACTGTGACAACCCTAGCACTTCTCACGCCATTTGTCAATGTTGGCGTGGTGACCGGTTTGGAGCACTTTAGGCACGCGGTATTTTTTCTTTTTATACAAAATGGTTTCGGGGCGGGTATAGACAGACGAGGAGGCTACTCGACGCTCTTCTACTGATATATCTTTACCCAATACGCCCGGCAGACGACGCGTGACGGCGTCTACTATCGCGAGCGCCGGAACTTCCCCGCCGGTGTAGACCGCTTCGCCAACCGCGAACTCTTTTACTGTTGCTAGTGTTTTTAAAATCTTCTTCGCGCGCTCGTCTATGCCCTCATAGCGACCGCAAACGAGCACTACCTCGTTATATTTTTTTATAAGTGCATCGGCATCTTTATTTGTGAACTGCTTCCCGTTCGGACTGAACCAAATAACTACAGGCTTTTTCAACTTGGCGGTTTCACCGCCAAGTGACTTCTGGACGGCTTTGATAACGGGGAGCGCGGTCATCACCATGCCGGGGCCACCACCGTATGGACGGTCGTCCACCTTCTTATAGCTCCCCGCTGGTCCCGCGACGAAGTCGCGCTGGTTCTGATATTTAATTACAATCTTCTTCTCTTTCCTTGCACGTCCAATTATCGACGCGCTCAAATATGCGTCGCATGCTTCTTCAAACAATGTAATCAAGTGAAATTTCATATGAGTGAGGAATTTGTTGCGAGAAATGAGTTGCGCAGGGCGACGGCCCGAGCAGAGAGAATTTTCTATCAAGAAAATATCGCGCTCATTTCGAGCAATAATTCCGAACAACTATAACTCCTCAACTACTTGGTCAACCGTTTTGATTTCGGGATCACGCTTGCCGCCGACCGGTTCGTTGATCTTTAAGTTCACGCGCGCGTTGCCTTTCATCCCCACAACGCGGAGGAGGATGCGGAGAGCCTCAGCCGTCTTACCGCTCTTGCCGATAATCTTACCCATGTCTTCGGGGTGCACCGTGAGCGTTAGCAGGACGCCCATTTGGTCTATAGTGCGCGTCGTCTCTACCGACTCGGGGTGGTCGGCGAGCGCTTTTACCGCGTATTCGAGAAATGCTTGGTCTGTTTCCATATTTGTATGTTAGCACCCGCTAATGCGGGATTTATGTAGCCGGAGTTTCGACAGGAGTCTCTGCCGGTGCCGGCTCCGCATCTACGACAACCTCAGCCTCTGTCGGCGCTTCTACAGTAGTCTCGGCGACTGGCGCTGCTTCTTCCGCGCCCTTCGTAGCCTCTGGCGAAGTAGGGTTAATCGGTGCCTTCTTCGGAAGCACGTTTATCTTCTTACCCTCTATGACCTTCTTATTAATCAAAAGGTTGTGGATAGACCCAGTCGGCTGAGCGCCCATTTTAATCCAATGCTTAACTCGTTCCTCGTTTAGTGTGAGCGCCTTACTGCGCGGATTGTAGGTGCCGAGGAGTTCTACTATATTGCCCGCCTTTGCGGCACGTTCCTTCTCCAAGACGACAATGCGAAATGCCGGATCATTGGTCCGGCCGATTCTCTGGAATCGAATCATCAACATGAGAGCGACTATAGCAGAAGCCTCATAATATTGCTAGAGTATAAAAAATGTCAGCGGATACTATATATGAAGGCCCCATAACGATGACCCGTAAGGGCATCGGATTTTTCTCTGTGGAAGGGCAGGAAGAAGACCTTCTTATCCCTAAAGAATGGAGTGGCCACGCGCTCTCGGGCGACATAGTGAAGGTGAAGCCTGCAGGTAAATATTCTGACCCGATGGGCCGGATGCCACCAAGAGAGGCCGGCAAGGTGGTAGAAATAATCTCGCGTGCCCGCGAGACTTTTGTTGGGACTCTCGTTGAAGAAAACGGCCTCACTCTCATGACGCCGGACTACAAGAAGATGTACGTTCCTATCGTTATTTTAGACAAAGGAAATGCGCAAATCGGAGATAAAGTTTTAGTCAGACTTGGCGAATGGGCTGACGATAAAGAGTACCCGCTAGGCACTGTCGCAGAAGTCATCGGCAAGGCGGGCATGCATGACGTAGAGATGCGCGCGCTCGCGCTCGGACAAGGATTCTCCTCTGACTACCCCCCAGGAGTCAATGCCGAAGCTGAGGAACTTGAGAAAAACGGCGCGGCGATTCTCGCCGAGGAAGCAGAAAACCCGCGTCGAAAAGACTTCAGAAAAGTGGCGACATGTACCATAGACCCATTTGATGCAAAAGACTTTGACGATGCACTCTCAGTGCAGAAACTGCCAGATGGGAATATTGAAGTTGGTGTTCACATCGCCGACGTTTCGTTCTTTGTTAAACAAGGAACAGAATTGGATAAAGAAGCCATCGCGCGCGCGACCTCCGTCTATCTCGTAGACCGCACTATCCCAATGCTTCCGGAGGTCTTATCAAACGATTTGTGTTCGCTGAAACCAGACGAAGACCGCCTCGCTGTTTCTGCTGTTTTCACTTTAGATACAGAAGCGAATATTAAAGACGTGTGGTTCGGGGAAACAGTCATACATTCCGATAAGCGCTTCACCTATGAGAACGCGCAGGAAGTTCTGGATGCCGGAAGCGGGACAATGCATGAAGAACTCTCAACACTTCTCGCACTTTCTAAAAAAATCCGCTCGCGCCGCCAAGCCAAGGGAGCGATAGAGTTTGACACGGCCGAAGTGAAGATAGAGCTGAATGCCGAGGGCAAGCCGATCGCTGTGCACTTAAAAGAGAGAAAAGATACGAATCTGATGATAGAAGACTTCATGTTGCTCGCGAATGAGGCCGTGGCGAAGCATCTCTCTAAGCTCACCGACAACGGCGGCGCGCACTTCTACTCGCTCTATCGCGTCCACGACGAGCCCGACACTGACCGCATCGAGAACCTCGCGAACCTGCTCCGTGTCATGGGCTATCATCTTAAAACTTCTGGGAGCGGAAAAGTCTCGGGCGCCGAGCTGAACAAACTTTTGGAATCTGTAAAAGGGAAGCCGGAGGAGTATTTAATAAAAACCGCTACTCTTCGCTCGATGAGCAAGGCTATCTATACAACGAAGAATATCGGCCACTTCGGTCTCGCATTCGACTTTTATACTCATTTCACTTCCCCAATCCGCCGCTACCCCGACCTCGTTATCCACAGGCTCATTAAAGCGCACGCGGGCGGCACGCCGATAACAGCCGAAGAGATGCAGGCCTTTGACAAGCTCGCACTACACGCGAGCGAGCGCGAGGTGGCCGCCAGCGACGCCGAGCGCGATTCTATTAAGATGAAGCAGGTTGAGTTCCTCGCGGGCAGAATCGGCGAAGAATTTGATGCGGTCATCTCCGGCGTCACAGACCGAGGCTTGTATGTAGAACTACAAGAAACACACGCCGACGGCATGATAAATATCCGCAATGTGGGCGATGACTTTTTTGAATATGAAGAGAAGCAGTACCGCCTCGTCGGTAAGCGTACGCACAAGGCCTACCGCCTCGGCGACCCGATTAAGGTCAAACTCCTCGCCGCCCGCATCCCAGAAAAAGAACTGGATTTTATTCCTGTCTAAACTACCTTTCGAGCAAAAAACTTTTTAAATAGAACAAATGCGAGTGCCCAGAAAACAATACTGAAAATGAGTGCTGGGAGAATACATCCCATTCCCATGCAAATGGAGAAAGATCGATTGAGGTTAGAAAAGATGCCCATGGGAGGGTTAAGCCAGATCAAAAAAGGGAGAGGGAAAAGATATTGTTGAACAAAAGCCCATACAAATCCAAACACTGCTCCATAAATTGCATAGCGAAAGTATGTCATGATTCTTAGTATAACACCCCCCTACTTAGCAACAGCGACGGCTTCGTCGAATTTGACGGACAATAACTTGCTGACGCCGTCGCCGCCCATCGTGACGCCGTGGAGAATCGGTGTACGACTCATCGTCTCGCGGTTGTGAGTGATGACGATGAGCTGGCTCCTCTTCGCGAGATTCTCTATCATGTCGCCATAACGACGACTGTTCGCCTCGTCAAGCGCGGCGTCGGTCTCGTCTAATATCAAGAATGGCGGCGGGTTTACCTGACTCATCGCGAAGATGAGCGCGATACTCGTGAGCGCGCGCTCCCCGCCGGAGAGCTGCATCAGCGAGCGCACTTTCTTCTTCGGCAGATTCACAGCTATCTCTATTCCCTGCGGCTCTTTTTCTTTTGGCTCATCATTAAATTCTTCTGCCGTCTCTTCGTCTAATTCATCAGGCTCCTCAGGCTCTTCGAGTGTGAGGCGCGCAGAGCCGCCGCCGAACATAAGCGCGAAGTATTCGCCGAATGATGCGTTCACCTTCGCTAAGCCCTCCGAGAAATGCTTCTGCAGTTCCGTATCTAAATCGTCTATGAGAGAGCGTAGACCTGCAGCAGATTTGGCGAGGTCGTCTAACTCCTTGGCCAAGAAGGTTTCCCGTTCGGAGACTTCTTTATGCTCCTGACGTATCTCCTCGCCGGTACCGCCGGCCTCCTCTAGGCGAATCTTCACACGCTCCAAAGAACGCTTGCGCTCCTCCTGTACACGTCGCTCCTCGCTCGGTACAGCAGAAAGCGGCTCGTATGAAATAGTCGCCACACCGCCGACAGCCACTGATTCGGCCTTACTGCGTTCAAGTTCCTCTGCCAGTAGTGTGAGCTCATATTCGCGTGCTTCAGACTTCGCCACGTCGCCCTCCGCCTGCGCCTTGGCCTGTGCGAGGTCTAGGATGCGGCGGCGGACTTCACGCCCCGTTTCTTCTAGCGCTACCATTCCCTCGCGCGCACGCTCGCGCGCCGTCTCCGCCTTCTCTAGCGCGGTTGACGCCTCGGTTAGCTTCTCCGCGAGCGCCTTCTGTTCCTTCTCGAGACGGAATGCGTTCTCGTCTTCTTCAGATAGATACTCGTCGCGCGGTGCGCCGTGTCGGGAGAAGAAAAAAGCGACGGCGGCGCCTATGGCGGAGAGCGCTGCCTTCAGCCCCTCGCGTTCTTCGCCCGCACGCGCGACTTGGTTCTTCACCTCCTTGTGGAGCGCCTCTATCTCCTCGCGCGGGATCTTGGCATACGGCTCGCGCGCCACCATAGCGACGCGACGCTTCACCTCTGTGAGCGCACCTTCTATACGACCCATGTCGCGTGCGAGCGCAGAACGCTTAGCCGAGAGCTCAGACACCTCACGTTCAGCGGTGCGCAGGACCTCGGTGCGCTTCGTAGTCTCTCGGTCGGTAGTCTGCGGGTCTGCGATTCTATCAAGCTCGGCGCTAGAGACTGATAGCTTGTCCTCTGCTGTGCGTTTCTCGCCGGTGACTCTCACCTTCTCGCGCGCGAGATACACCTCTTCAATGGCAAAATAAGTCTGCGCGAGGCCGACAAGTTCGGCACGCAGAGCCTCGGCGCGCTCCAGCTTCTTCACTTGGTTCTCTAAGAAACGCAGATGCGGAGCGAGCTCTCTTCGGAGCGAATTCACCTGTGCGATATTTTCTTCAGTCTTAACAAGTTTCTTCTCCGCTTCCTGTTTCTTAAATTCATAAATCTTAAGCCCGAGCGCGTCTTCGAGCATCGCACGACGCTCGCGATTGTTGGCGAGCAATATCCGGTCGGCTTCGCCTTGCGAGATGATATGATGGCCGGTCTCTCCGATATTGGCGCCGGCGAGCAATTCCTCGATGTCGCGCAGACGCACGCGAGAACCGTTTATAGAGTATTCGCTTGTCCCGTCGCGGAAGACTGCGCGCTCCAGAGAGACTTCGTCAAAGTCTATCTTGAACGTGCGTCGTGAATTATCAAAAATAATCGCGACCGACGCGCGGTTCGCCCTTGGGGCCGTGTGCGAGCCGTTGAATATCAAGTCTTCTGCGCGCTTCCCGCGCATGCTCTTCATAGACTGCTCGCCGAGCGCGAATCGGAATGCTTCTGCTACATTACTCTTACCGGACCCGTTCGGCCCCACGATGGCCGTGGTGGAATTAGAAAAGTCCAAGACCGTCTTCTTGGCGAACGACTTAAACCCGACTATTTCCAGCCGCTTCAGCATTACTATCTATTGTAACAAATCTACCAGCCCGTTTTATCCAGACCTGCCTGAGCGGCGGATTGTTCGGCCTCTTGTTTTGATTGTCCCACACCGCGAGCGATTTCTTCACTGCCGATGAAGACACCAACGGTAAAGCGTTTGTCATGGTCGGGGCCAATTTCTGAAAGTGTTTCATAACTTGGAGTGGTGCCGCGCTTCTCCTGTGCGATTTCTTGAAATCTGCTTTTTGCATCTTGGTATGAACGCTTCGCTATCACGTCATCTATCTTGTTATACAAATTCTTCGCGATGAACGCTTCTGCACTTACGTAGCCCGAGTCCAAGTAAATGGCGCCGATAATAGCTTCAAACGCGTCAGCGAGGATAACGTCGCGTGCGCGGCCCGTATCTTTTGACT
>CAZVYA010000034.1:0-6506 GCA_964631225.1 uncultured Candidatus Saccharibacteria bacterium | reverse complement strand
GACCAGTCGTTTCATCGCTCCTCCCAAAGTACGTTCCTGAAGTGACAGTACAATTAAGTAAGGCTTTTAACCAGCAACAAAATACTATTGACAAGTCAGACTCCACATGCTAGCATTTCTCACAGTTTGGCAATCTCCGTAAAAGGAGGTTCGTAAAAATCTGTACGTTGAAAAGAAAGGGCTATCTCATGCAATTTCTCTATCCACGCAGTACGCAGTTCCCGTTCGACCTCGCATGTTCGGCTATCGTTCGTGAGTTGGAGAAGCGCAACTGGCAGGTGCCCGGCATCTCCGTGAGCTTCCATGACTACGGCAGTGGCGACTTGAAATTCCGCAAAGTTGATACCATCAAAGGACTGGACTTCAAAATCTGGTTCTGCCGCGTGCAAGGCCGGATCGAAGGCAGTCACTGGAATGACACGGCCGCCGCGACCGAAATAGTGATCCCGGAGAAAGAACTCCATGTCTATGAAGACGAGTCCGGACCGACGTTCTATCTCTATGTCGGCAAAGACTGGGAGGCTGATCGTGAAAAATTCATGAATGGCATAAAAGTCAACAGCAAGCTTTGCGGCGACCCACGACAATATCTCATGTACAAAGGCAGTGCCGACCGGGGAGGAAAATACACCTACTCCAATCAGCGCTCACCGCATCTCGTGCATGACGATGATATCGGTCGCGAGTACAGCCCTGTGCGGTCTGAGCCGAGACACTTCAATACCGACAAGGTGATGATGGAGTTTCAGGGGTATCTCATCGATGTCGTGCGCAAATACATCGTCTCACAGCCTCTTCCGACTGAGATAATCGATGTCTGCGCGTCTCCCGAGCCGATAAAGTTTCCCGACATTATTGGGCCGCTCTTCTGCTTTGGCGAGTATCGCGACGCACAGCGAATCATGCAGGGCAAGCTCGACGCGAATGTTCTTCCTGCAGAAGACCGCTACGGTCTGGTGGGGAGCGGCTATCGACTAGCCTCGCTTGACGTGCCGAATGATGGCACTGTCCCGAAGATCGCCTACGAAGGCTTTCTCTGGTGCGGGGTTCGCGAAGTAACCGTAGAAACCGATGCAGATTCGCTTACGGTACCTGATCACTATCGGTGGTCCGACCGCGAACAGTTCGTTATTCGCGTGAAGCCAAATATGGCAAATGACATCTATATTGCCGATAACTTCGCGTACGAGAAGCGACGGAGGGAACTGGCGGATGAAATGGAGAGAGGTCGCGAACGGTTCACGAATGCAGAAGTGCTCGACTTCACTTGTGCGCGTGCGCGCACGATTATCCCGATCCACGAATACAAAGGTGGATACGAAAATCCGGTAGTGCTCGTGAATCGAGAACTTGGATTTGATGAAGTGGATATCATAAGCGGTCCTGGCAATCGTTTTGTCCGCTAAGAGGCCGCTTCTCAACAGGTGCGCGTGGAGCAATCCGCGCGCACCTTTTATTTTATATTGACGTGAAGGGCCAATGAGAATACTATGTAACCGGTCTGTTTTTTGTAAAGACCGGTTGCCAGAACGTTCTGGTAGGCGAGCGATGAGCGAGCCGTATAACGAAGGAGTGCGAACCATGAGTGAGCAATCTCTCGGCGATGTCAGCCACAATCGGATTCACCAGATGCTTGAAGCGTTACAGGCGGAAGGGTTCTCGACAGGTCTCTTTCACCGCCTGCGTCTCGACAAGGAGTATCGTAAGGCATTCGTCGAACAGGCGCAGTTTCTGGACAGGGATATGATCGGTGAGAAACTGACGATTAATTACGATCCGGCCTTTAACTTTCCCGGAACGGTTGTCGATGCGCTAAAAAACTTGTCTCCGTATAGTGGGCGATGTAGTTACCTGCTGAAAGAAGAAATCCTGCTCAGCCTCTGTAACGCAGATCGGGATTGGAAGGTAATCGCACAATACCCATTCGATCTGTATACCATGCCTCTCCATAAGAGGATGACGCACGCGGAACTCGACGCGGAGTTGAAGCGGCGTGGACTTGTGTCGTCTGGAGCAGTAGAAGCCCTGTGTCTGGCGACGCGCTTCGTCGTTCACCATTATGAAGATCAAGTTTTTGTCCCGAGTGCAATTCACGATGGTAGGATGCTCTGTTTTAGCCGAAACGGACGCGGCGATCCTATGCTAGGCCTGAGTCTGTCAGAAGGAGAGGACTTCGACCAAGGCGGACGTGTTCTTGTCAAACGCAAACCGGCATAAGTTCGCTCCATGTACCAAAAACCCGCCTCACGGCGGGTTTCACTTTGCACTTTCGTGCGGGACTAGCTTACGTGCGGACCGATAAGCTTCGCCATCTCGAACATCGTGACCTCGCCCTTACCGCCGAAGACCTTCTTCAGCTTCTCATCCGCCAAGATATTGCGCTTATTGGCCGGATTCTGGAGGTTATTCTTCTTGATGTATACCCAAAGCTGTTTTACCACCTCAGTTCTCGGCATAGGACCTTTCCCGACGACCGCTTCGAGGTCGGCCGAGAGATTGAGGGGCTTCGATAGTGCTGCGTTTATTGCCATAGTTAATATTATTTCTTAATTCTAAATGACCCCATCAGTATACCACCATACATAGAGCACAATACCCTCTGGTGGGCATTGTGTTAATTACCTATTTATTGTACAGTCGCGATGGAGTCACACCAACTGTGACAGTGAATGAGGAGATTCTATTGAATACGCTTGAAGGTGAAAAAAGACGAATGAGGAACAAGATTAAGAAAGCGGTCGATGAGCGCAAGCGCTTCCTTAAGATCGGGGCGCGCGCCCTATCGTGTCCATTGTTCGAGAACGCGATTGTCGATGTTGCGAACGAGAGTGACAGCTATGTTCTCGACATAAATTTCATGAACCTTCGTGACGGTCATTACGAAAAAGCGCTCCTGAAGCTCGCAGTCGCGCCGAAACCCTGTTGAACACCAAGCCGCCTGCCAACATCTACGAAGTTGTGGCAGGCGGCTCTTCTTTTACGGAATGTTAGGACATCCGGTGTCCACAATGCACGAGGACATCGGATGTCCAGCCCATTATCCTCCATTGACCCTTGCAGCATATTCAGAAGGCGTATACTAGAGGCATATGACCTACGAAGGAGACGGAGGGACTGGCGTGCCGCGGCGGCGCGAGATACCGCATTATCACGGAGACGAGGTGCGCGTGGTGTTCGTCTCGAGCGCGGTTGTGCTTATCATCGCGCAGTCGATTGGTGCCGACCTGCCGCTCTCGACGATTGGCGCAGTCGTCTCGGCCGCCGCGCTCGTCATCGCGGCTGGCGTCACCAATCCGGCGCAGACGTGGATACACTGGCTGAACGCGCTCCTCGCGCTCGCCGGCACCATTCTCTTTGGGACGACCGCCGTTGACCACTATCGCGCTGGGTTAAGCTTTTTTGACCCCTCCTTCATCTACATCGAAGCGCTTGCGCTCCTCTCACTCGCGGCGCTCTATCTCACTACGCGGACCATCCGAGGCATTATCCAGCGCCCAAACTTTTAGACCGCATCGTGCTACTATTTCAGCATGTCGTTCCAGAGCTTTCTCCTGAATCAATACGCCAAGTGGAAGATGAAGGATGTTCCCAAGGAACAGCGCGAGCAGATGACCGCGCTCGTGACCAAGGACCCGCAGCTTTTTAAAAAAATCGGCGAGGAGATTGAGAGGAGGAAAAAAGGCGGAGAGAGCGAGATGAAGGCTGCTATGGAGGTGATGAAGAAGTATCGCGCCGAGCTCTCTGTGCTGATGCAGAAATAATATGACGCCCCTTATCGCATTCCTAGTATATTGCCAAGCGCTCGGCGCAGTCGTAGGCGCTATCACGGCCGTCTGGAGTGAGCTCGCGTATGTGAGGGCAATGCGAGACGGTAGGGTCGACGGCGCCGAGCGCGCGCACCTAGACATAATTGTGCACGGACTTCGCTACGGTCTCACTCTCCACCTTCTCGCCTCTCTCGGCCTCGTGATTGTGGCGTATGTAGAGCACAATACGCTCCAGCCGGCCCTCACCGCGAGCTACTGGACCCTTATCGCTCTCGCGCTCATCATCATTACCGTTTCATGGGCGCTCTACAAGAAGCACATTGCATTCAAACTCGGCTCCGCCTCCGTATTCACCGCTTGGTGGTTCCTCGTCTTTCTCTCCTTCGGATTCTTGCCTCTCACCTTCGGCGCCGCCGTCATGTCCTTCGTCGTCGCGACTGCGATATTTTATGCACTACTCTATTACGCGCGTCTCCTCGCCTCTCCACGGTAAACTTTTATTTTTGTCCTTTATCCTGTAGTTTAAATCTAATGTTAAAAATAGGAATTGTTGGTCTGCCGAACGTGGGGAAGTCCACGCTTTTTAACGCGCTTACGAAGGCAAGTGTGCCGGCTGAAAATTATCCATTCTGCACGATAGACCCTTCTGTAGGGATAGTCGGTGTGCCAGACGTTCGTCTGGAAAAACTAACTACATTGTCAAAATCAGCGAAGACGATTCCGGCGGCGATAGAGTTCGTAGACATCGCTGGGCTGGTGAAGGGTGCGGCAGAAGGCGAAGGGTTGGGAAATCAATTCCTCGCGAACATTCGCGAAACAGACGCGATACTTCAGGTTGTGCGATTCTTTGACGATACGAACATTGTGCATGTGGACAACGACATTGAGCCATATAAAGACATAGAGATTATCAATATGGAGCTAGTTCTCGCCGACGGCGAACAGGTGCGCAAGCATCGCGACAAGATTGAGGGTGACATTAAGGCTGGGAGGAAGGAGTTTGTCGCCGAGGATGCCGCGCTCGCCAAGCTGATGCAGGGCTTCGCAGCCGGGAAGCTCGCGCTCCATGCTGGGCTCACGGATGAGGAGAAGAAACTCGTTGCGCACCTGAACCTTCTCACGATGAAGCCTATATTGTATGCGTTGAACAAGAAGAGTGGCGGACACAATCTGGACGAGCTCGTCGATGGACGCGCGGAGCGAGCGTATGAGTTAATACAATCGCTCGGTGGACGTTACGTGATGGTAGATGCGAATATCGAGCGCGAACTTAATGATGTAGCTGATTCTGACAGACAAAACTTCCGACAGGAGCTCGGCGTCTCTGAAGACGGTTTGGCTGGTCTGATTAAAGGCGCATATGACACGCTCGGTCTTATTTCATTTTTTACAACAGGAGAGGACGAGACGCGCGCGTGGACAATCTCGCGCGGCAGTACGGCGCCGGTAGCCGGCGCAGCCATTCACAACGACTTCCTAGAGAAGTTTATCCGCGCCGAGGTGGTCTCCACCGACGACCTTCTCTCTGCTGGCTCATGGGCCGCCGCTCGTGAGACTGCCAAGCTCCGCACGGAGGGTAAGGACTACATCGTCGCCGACGGCGACGTGATGGTCTTCCTCCACGGCTAAGAGATGCGAGTTCAGTGATATACTCTTAGTATGCAAAAACACTTGTTGATAGCACTAGGAATTATTGTTGTAATCGCTTTCTTTTTCCCAAAGACTATAACGTCCGTAGGATTTCTGCCTAGGGGTACGGTATATACAGAATGGAAATGTTTCGGTCTAAAGACACCTAGCAAAGACTTGGTGATTGATGCGCCGATATATGTCTGCTATGGAGTGCCGTATTCGGTAGAAAGTATATTTTAAAACGCTAACATTGAATTGTTTTCCGCACTGGCGGGGATTTTGTTTTATACAGCATCGCCGAGCACTTGACGAACGACAAAGTGTCTGTATACTAGAAATCAGGACGTTCGTACTTCATACATCAGAAAAGGAGATACGCCATGCCACTCGCAACACAACGTGGAAGAGATTTCGCTCTGAAGGCTCTCGCCAAACGAAGGAAAGCAAACAAAACTCGGACACGCATCAGAAATGGCGACTTACCCGCAGGGTCGCCAATGTACTTCGACTGTGACACCTGCGGCGGCGGAATCGTTGTTCCAGAGAACTACACCACCAAGCCTGATTTGTGCGACGAGTGTCAGGCTCTCAAATCGGCCGGTTGGCTCGAGTAGTCGTCTGTACCACCCTGTTCAGTATCGCGTCCCCGCCACGGCGGGGATTTTCTTTTATGCTGGCGTGATATAATGCGAGAATATGGACAAACCAAAAATTACGGCAAAGGATTTCTTTTTGTGGGCCGGCGCTCTCGTGTCTTTTTATTGGACGGTTATAGCGTATACGTTCCTCGTTTTTGATTATATTAACTACACGTTCCCGAATCCGCTTAGCTACTATCCGGCCGATCCGTACCAGAGCGGTATCAGCGGAGAGATGGCGTCGGTCATCGTCCTACTGCCTGTGTTCTTACTCCTGATGTACTTGATACATAAGGACGCCGATAACGACCCGTCGCGTAAGGAGATATGGGTGCGTCGCTGGGCGATTATCCTCACTCTTTTTCTCGCCGGTATCGCTATGGTTGGTGACCTCATCACGCTTCTCACCACCTTCTTGAGCGGAGAGGAGCTCACTACCGCGTTCCTTCTGAAAGTTCTGGTTATCATT
>CAZVYA010000033.1:0-6700 GCA_964631225.1 uncultured Candidatus Saccharibacteria bacterium | reverse complement strand
TTGCATGACTTATCCACGCCGCCAGCATTCACCCTGAGCTAGGATCAAACTCTCATTAAGAATAGGCGGAACAAAACAATTCACACTTTCACCCGCGGCGCTTCGCGCCGCGGGTCTTTTCATTTCACACGTATGTGGGTTGTCAAAGAAACAGTGCGAGAAACAAAAAGGACTCTATCCCGAGTCCGTCTTTTCCTCGGCGTCCTGCCTTCCCATTCAATCGAGAGACAGTAGAGCCATAGTATATGAGCCCCCGAGAGGCGTCAAGCTTCTAGAAGCACAGAGAAATGTGTCGTCAATGTTGCGTGTGGGACGGGTTGGCGTATGATGTGAATAGCCGTCACGCTTTGTCTGAATCATGGAGCATACAAAAGAACGTGTTGTTGTGTCAGTCGGAGGGTCTCTTATCGTTCCCGACCAGATTGATACTGACTTCCTAACGCGATTCAAGGCACTCATTTTAGATAAAGTAGAAAAAGGATTTACATTCTCTATTATTGCCGGTGGTGGTAAGACCTCGCGACGCTACCAAGACGCAGCGAACGCCGTCACTCCCCTCTCGCGACACGACCTAGACTGGATAGGCATCCACGCCACGCGCTTGAATGCGCAACTTTTACGTAATATCTTCGTCGGCTACGCGCACCAGCATGTTGTTAAGAATCCGACTAAGGACATTGACGGCGACGAGCCGGTCATCATCGCCGCGGGGTGGAAGCCCGGATGCTCCACCGACTATGATGCTGTCCTTGTAGCGAAGAATCTCGGCGCTACGCGCCTCGTGAATCTCTCTAACATTGACTACGTCTACGACAGCGACCCGAAGAAGAATCCGGATGCAAAAAAGATAGAAA
The DNA here is from genome assembly GCA_964631225.1 of uncultured Candidatus Saccharibacteria bacterium. GTDB lineage: Bacteria > Patescibacteriota > Minisyncoccia > Phycocordibacterales > Phycocordibacteraceae > C7867-001. The sequence goes on along the minus strand of CAZVYA010000033.1, from coordinate 5,846 downwards.
AAATTAATTGGGCAGATTTCAGAAAGCTGATTCCCGAGGAGTGGGACCCGGGACTCTCCTCTCCATTTGACCCCGTCGCGGCTAAAGAGGCAGAGGCGCTCGGGCTAGAAGTCGCTATCATCAACGGTGCGAAATTGGAAGAATTTTCAAACTATATAGACGGCAAACCTTTTATAGGAACCGTTATTTCATAAAAAATCCCGCGCTTACGCGCGGGATTGTTGGAACTCCTGTATGCAGGCGAGGGCTTGTTGAACGGTAGACTCGAATTGTCCGTCCACATTTTCAATCACTCTGTCAAACGTGTCGGCAACGGTGAGTTCTATCTCTGCGGTAGCTAAGCGCGTACGAATTTCTTCATCCGATGCTTCTTTCCGTTCTGCACGCAGACGCCGCTCAAGTTCAGCCATCGAACCAGGGCGAATGAATAATGACTTCATTGTCGGCACAATGCGCTTGAAAACGCGCGCACCCTGAATATCAATAACTGCGAGAACCACTGTGTGCTGTTCGAGGGTCGACTCGAGAATTATTCGAGACGCCCCATAGAGGTTGCCATGCACCTCCGCGTGTTCGATGAAGTCGCCCCTGCGTAGCCCCTCTTCAAAGCCAGCCCGGGAAGTGAAGAAATACTCCACACCATCTCTCTCACTCGGTCGCTTAGCGCGCGTGGTCGTAGAAATGACTCGCCCAGAATTCGGCAGTCGCTTCAGAAGCTCGGCCTCCAACATACTCTTACCAGAGGCCGTCGGCCCGATAATAAGAACCAGTTGTCCCATGTGTACCCTCCTTTTTTGTCCGAAATGAGTATAAGCGAAAAATTGTTGAGAGGCTAGTTTTTCTTGGCGAACCAAGTCGCGAGAGGTATGAGAAGCGGTGCAGAGCGGGCGATGGAGGAGAACGTGCCAGCAACGACTCCGACGAGCATCACGAGAGCGAAGTTGCGAGTCGCCTCGGCACCGAAGTAGATTAGAGCGAGTAACGCGAGAGCAACCGTGAGTGCCGTGTTGATTGAACGGGTCATTGTCTCGTTAATAGACTTCCCTATCGTGTCTTCAAACGACTCCCGAAGCCCTGTCTTCTCATTGTTATGTAGATGTTCGCGTATGCGGTCAAATATGACAATTATATCGTTCACCACATACCCTAAGAGAGCCAGAAGGGCGACTACAAAAAGAGAGTCTACCTCAGCGCCTGTGTAATGAGAATACGCCGCATAAAACCCAATCGGCACAATAAGGTCTATCACTAGCATTGCGACGACTGTGAGCCCGTAGCCCCAGCTCGGTACTGGTCTCGACACATGTCTGAATGCGAACGCGATGTAGAGAACGATGACGAGGATGACGGCAAACATTGCCCACGTGGCTTTGTTTGTGAATTGACTACCTAAAGCCGGTCCGACGGAGGTGTATGAGAGTTCAATCGTACTTTCATTTCCTGAAACTGCGATGAGCATAGCCTCATGCTCTTCTGGGCTCATGGTTCGGGTACGTATAGAAATAGAGTTCTCACCAAATTCCCTGACGGATACTGCTCCAACCGGCACTAGCGTTGACTGTTTCTGAATGTCGGCGAGCGCAGGTCGGCCGTTCTTATACTCCACCTGCATCATAGAACCGCCGGTGAAATCTAGGCCGAGCGGGAGTCCCCATACGAGAATCGCACCGATAGCGGCTGCGAGAATAAGGCCGGTGAGCCAGAAGAAGAATCTACGATGTGCAATGATAAACATAATTAATTTTTATGAAATCCTGAGCTCAACAGGAACTTCCATGCGCCACCGCCCTCTTCAGGCACTATGGCGAGCAGGAATACGCGCGAGAGCGCCACGGCAGAAATAAACGAAGCGAGCACGCCGAGTACGAAGACGAGTGCGAATCCCTGCACGATGCTCGTCCCGAGCCAGAAGAGAATAACGCCGGAGATAATCATAGTGAGGTGACCGTCGCGAATCGCCGGCCACGCTCGGCTGAAGCCGATATGAACGGCTTCTCTTGGCGTCTTACCTCCTCTCAACTCTTCTTTTGTGCGTTCAAATATAAGAACGTTCGCGTCCACTGCCATACCGACCGATATGATGAGTCCGGCGATTCCTGAAGCTGTTAGCGTCACCGGAATGACCTTAATAACTGCAAGCATGAAAGCGAGATACTCGGCGAGCGCCAAGGCCGCGATGACACCCGGAAGGCGGTACCACGCGACCATAAAAAGAGAGACGATAACAAAGCCGACGATACCAGCAATAACTCCAGCACTGATAGCGGCGGCTCCTAGAGTAGGGCCGACTGCCGAACTGCTTTGAAGAACGATCGGCACGGGGAGCGCGCCGAAATTAAGATTACGAACCAAGTCGCGAGCCTCGGGGGCTGTGAAGCGCCCGGTGATGGTGGCCTGACCGCCGGCAATCGCCTCTTGTATAACAGGAGCAGAGATCGGCTGTCCATCTAGGAAGATAGCGAGCTGACGGCCAACATTTTCGCTCGTAATTTTTTCAAAAAGTTTCGCACCCTCGCTATTAAAGTTAAGAATTATTTCCGGTGATGTGAGGCCTGCAGTAGCTCCGGACCCGAATCCTAGAGTAGATTTGGTCAAATACCGACCGGTAAGACCAGTCGCTACATATGAGATTGATGTTGTCGTGCCAACGACGCTCTCCGGAGCGACGAGCCTGAACTCAAGTGTCGGTGTCTCGCCGAGAGCCGCTACGGCAGCTTTAATATCAGTCACACCGGGCAAATCTATTATGAGACGGTCCTCGGTAGTGCCAGAGAGTGCGCTCGCTTGCTCGGTTTGGACGAGTGGCTCTGCAACGCCGAATAGGTTCACTCGGCGCTCGATAACGCCCTGCAGAGCTCCGAGAGCGTCAGAACGCTCTCCAGAGGGGGTCTCGCTCATATCGGCCTTATAGACGAGCTCAGTGCCTCCGGCGAGGTCTAGACCGAGCTTAAAGCGATATGGGCTAGTGGGGTCAGCCTGCGTGGACCACACGAAATAGGCAAGTAAAAAGCCCACGAGGAGGGCAAAAATCGCAGACACCCGAAAACGAGTCATGAAGAGAGTATAGACGAATTCTTTTGTTCGGCAAGCGTGACAACATTCTCAAAGAGGCGGGCGACGGCGAGGGGGCCGACACCACCAGGGACGGGAGTGAAAATGGAACATTTTTCAGCACATGCGGGGTCGGCGTCGCCGACTACCTCACCACCCAATTCAGAAGTACCCGCATCAATGAGGACTACGCCCTGTTTCAACATTTCTGGCTTAATGAGGTGCGGGGAGCCGGCGCCGGAGACGATGATGTCGGCAGTAGCAAGGGCTACCCTTGCTACTGCGAACTCAGATGGGTCGGTGATTATCTCAACAATGGCTCCTCGTTGTTTAAGCCAAGTAGCCACTGGAGAACCAACAAGAAAGCCGGCACCTATAACGACTGTTTTCTTCCCTTTTGCATCAACATTATTTTGTAAAAATATCTCCCGCACGGCTCCAACAACTGGCGGCAAGAGGGCGTCGGGATCTTCCTTTTCAAATTTCTCTCTCGCAGCACTTGAAAGCACGTCGGCATCTTTCATTACAGGAATCCTGTCGCAAATTTCTTTTTGATTCACGCCTAACGGTACCGGTAACTGTACTATCACAGCGTCAGCATCGTCATAATTCGCTCCAAGCTGACGCGTTTCAAAAATACATCCTGCTTCTTCTGCCCTCTTTGTTTTTATCGCGAGATACGAGCGCGTCGCCGGCGTATCAGAGGCGGTAAGCGCGACGACCAGAGGCGCCCCTCGACCAGCTCGGGACACTCGTGCTCGAGTGCGCGCGAGTATTTCTTTTGCCATTGTTCGTCCGTCGATAATCATACGACAAGGCTTCGTAGTCCATCCCGAAGAGAAATCTCCGTGACAAAACCTATCTTCTCTCGTACCCTACTTATTTGTGCGACGCTTCGCTTAATATCCCCCGTGCGAACAGGTTTATGCTCGAGTTGAACATCCTTCTGCAGAATCTCTCCAAGATGTAGTAAAACTTCACGTAGAGTAGTTTCTATTCCTGAAGCAATGTTGCAAACTCCTTCATACGTCGACTTAAGCGCGAGAACGATTGCGCGTGCGACATCGCGTACATGGATGAAGTCGCGTGTCTGCGCTCCGTCTCCGTGAAGTTCGACAGGACGACCATCTCTGGCGGCGGCGACCCAGCGCGGAACAACCGAGGCATACGGATGGTCAGCCTCTTGTCTAGGACCGTAAACGTTGAAAAAACGGAGTCCGAGCGTTGAGAGTCCAGATGTCTCCGCATCCGTTTCGTTAGCAATCTTCGAAGTCGCGTAGGGAGATTGTGGTTGCAGCGGACTCTCTTCAGTCTTGGGTAGCTCGGGGTGGTCTCCGTATACGGCCGCGGATGAAGCATATACGACTCGCTTAACTCCGGCATTGCGAGCCACTCTTAATACGTTCCTTGTGCCGATAACATTCACATCGTGCGTTAAAAACGGGTTATCGATGCTTGCCGGCACAGAAACTTGTGCTGCCAAATGCACGACATGTGTCATACCGCCCATCGCCCTCTCAAGCGCCAGCTGGTCTCGTATATCTCCTTCTATAACAGTAACTCCGACCGGCAAATGGTCTCGTCTACCGCTTATAAATGAGTCGAATACGCAGACTTCTGCACCATCTTCTATAAGAAGGTCCGCCACGTGACTCCCTATAAATCCTGCCCCACCAGTGATTAGTACGCGCATACCTGTAATATTTATGTTCCTGAAAAAGATGCGAGTGCGCGTAGTGTCTTAAGCGCAATGGCTATGTCCAACCCGAAGGAACGATGTTTAAGATAGTACAGGTCATATGAGACTTTTCGTTTTGTTCTCTCTACATCAGCCCCTCCCCTAGGCGCGTCATAGTCGTGAATCTGCGCCCAGCCCGAGAGTCCGGGAGCAATCAGATGACGCATTTTATATTGCGGCACTTCGCGCTCATATACCTCCGCAATCTTCGAGAATTCAGGACGCGGACCGATGAATGACAATTCACCGGTTAACACATTCCATAGTTGCGGCAGTTCATCGATGCGAGTTTTTCGGAGAATACGACCGACTGTTGTCACACGATTTTTCTTTTGTAATTCCGGATCGCCGTTATCATCAAAAAGCATGGAGCGAAGTTTCAAGAGACGTATGCTACGCCCGTTCTTCCCGATTCGTTTAGGACATATGAACGGCATTCCGCTTTCTATAGATAACGCGAGCGCCGCGATACCGACAAACGGAACAGCTACCACCGCTAGAATGAGCGCGAGAATAATATCGAATGCGCGCTTGCTTCTGTCATATAACACCCGTCGCTGTGACAATGTAGTCAGTAGTTCGTCTGAATTAAGAACATCAAGCGGTACACGGTCAAAAATTTCTTCATAGAGAGAAACCGTTTCCATTTCCGGCGTTGGGCCGACTGAACGACTTTTTTTATCTTCCCGTCCAACAAACCTTATCATATACTTATTATTACCGTTTACTTCTTCGTATAATTCATCGGCAGCCGCCCCGGAGCCGACCAAGATTACAGGCACCCTCTCGCCTTCTTTAATTTCATGGTTCATGCGGTGGAAACGCCAGATGCTCTCTGATATGACGGAAACGACAAGATACAAAAACAGAATCGTCTTCGGGGCTATTGAGAGCGGCAGGACGAAAAATAGTATGGCCGCGATTGCAGCGGTAGCAGCTTGCGCCCCGAAAATACGTATACTCATAACGCTTCTGATTGGACGAGTCTGTTTCTCATAGAGTCCGGAGATATAGAAAATCCCGAGCGAGAGCGCGAATATCGGCAGAAACGGAATTA